>JACETA010000025.1 GCA_013911545.1 Chloroflexota bacterium
ATATTGATCATAATATTTTAATTTATTTTTAAATATTTAGCTTTAAATTTAATAAAATTTTCTAAAATAAATTATTAAAAATTCCTTATGTATTGACCTATAAATTTTATCTTGCTATCCTAACTTATAGCGTAACGCCGCATATAACGCCGTAAATAAAAAAATGATAAGGAGTAATCATGGCAAAGTTAGGAAGTTTCGATATACCCGAAATAACACTAAATAAATGTATTGATGTATGTAGACCTATAAATGCTTCAAAAGACCGTTCTATGAGTAGATTAGGGTTGTCAGTATTGATTAATATGAGTGCTAGAGGTGGACAATTTTCTAAATTAATTAATTCTTGCAAAGCTTGGGGTTTAATTGAAGGTAGAGAATTTTATAATATTAATCAAATAGCATATAAAGTTTTTAATCCTTCTAATAGCAATGAATTAATTGAATCTAAAAAAGTTTTAATTTTTAAAAATCAATTTTTTAACTTTCTTTTTAAAAATTTTCCAAATATTGATCATGCAGACACCACTCTTATTCAAACAATTGAAGAAATTACTGGTGTGGATAGATTTATAAGTCTAAAATATGAAAATTCAATAAGAAAGATTTTATTTGAAATTAATCCAATTGCAAAAGCATTTAATATTGAACCTAAACATAATTCTACAAATTTGGATGATGAAACCATAAAAATTTCTTCACCTGGCATTAATGTTGAGTTTAAATTTAATAACGAGGGGCTTGATGCAGCAATAAATTTATTAAACTCGTTAAAAGTTTCTAAAATTGCTAATTAATTGAATCTTTAATGTTGTTCGCATCTTTAAAACTTATTATTTTTAAATTTAAAAGTTCTTCTAATGAGGCATTACGTATATTTTTAACAGAACCAAAAAACTGAATTAAGGCCTTCTTTTTCTTTGGCCCTATTCCGCTCACTGAATCTAATTCAGAGGAAACCATTTTTTTTGATCTTTTTTTTCTATGATATTCAACCGCAAAGCGGTGAGCTTCATCTCTTACCCTTTGAATCAAGTGTTTCCCGTAAGAACCATTCTTTAAAATTATTGAATTTTCACTTCCGGGCATAAATATTTCTTCTCTTTGTTTAGCTATACTTGCTAATTGAATATTTTTATATTTTGTCTTTTTTAATTCTTCTAAAGTTGCAGATAATTGCCCTTTGCCACCATCAACAAGCATAAGGTCTGGCAATACTTCCTCGTTTTCTAACCTTTTTAGTCTTCTTTGAAATATTTCCTTTAATGCGGAATAGTCATCATTTCTTTGTGAATTTTTTAACTCAAATCTTCTATATTTTGATTTATCAGGTTTTCCATTATCGAAAACAACCATGCTTGCTACAACTGAGGTTCCTTGTATATGCGATATGTCAAAACATTCAATCATTTTAGGTTTTGCATTGAGTTTGAGCTGTTTTTTTATATCTATCAATGAAAGATTAGCGGCCTCCTCATTTTGATTAACTCTATTTTCTCTATATTCAAGCCACCTATTTAAATTTTTAATTAAAAAATTTAGCACCTCTTTTTTTGCACCCCTCTCAGGTTTTTTTATTAGTATCTTTCTTTCATATTTATTCCTTAAGAATTCCTGGATATCATTCTTTTCTGAAGGAATATGATTTACTATTATTTCTTTTGGAGGGTAGTTGTTTTTTAAATAATATGTTTTTAAAAAGGATGATAATATTTGCTTATCACCATGAAAATCTTGAACTTCCATTTGAAAATGATCTCTAGTTTTTATCTTTCCGCTCCTAACCTGCAAAACATCAACCCAAGTTTCAATATTGTTTGATGCCACGTCAAATGCATCTATATTTAAGTTAGTTTTTTTTGAAGTAATTACACTTTGTTTTTCAAAAATTGATTCTATGGCAGAAATATTATCCCTTATTGAGGCAGCTTTTTCATAATCTTCAGATTTTGATGCCTCCCACATGGATTTTTTTAAAAAATTTAATGTTTTTTTTGTATTGCCCTCAAGAAATGAAATTGTTTGGTCAACAATTTTTTTGTATTCATTTTTATTAAATTCACTTGAGCAAGGATCTTTTCCTCTTTTTATATGAAAATCCCAACATAATTTAAAAGGCAGTTTTTCAGCACATGATAGATACGGAAACAATTTTCCTAGCTGATTTAAAGTTTTTCTAACATTTGATGCGTTTGCATAAGGGCCAAAATATTTACCTCCATCATTTATAAGATTTCTAGTAATATAAAATTGAGGAAAATCTTCCATTGTATTTATCTTTAAATAAGGAAAAGATTTGTCATCCTTTAGCCTGACATTTAATTTTGGTTTATTTTTTTTAATAAGGTCATTTTCTAAAATTAAGGCATCTTCTTCATTTTCACTAACAATAAAGTCTATTGAATGTATTTCGTTTTTAATTCTAATAGCTCTAGTTTCTTTTGAAGTAAAATAAGATGAAACCCTAGATTTTAAATTTTTAGCTTTACCAACATAAACAATTTGACCATCTTTATTTTTAAAAATATAGACACCGTTAGACTGTGGGAGTAATTTAGAGGAATCTTTTGGGTCTTTGTCTAGGTTGTATAAAATTGTTTTAGGCAATGTTTACTTAGATAACAAAGGATGATATTGCTAATATAGCAAAAAGTGAAAAACCAATAATTCCGATCAATTTCAATTCATTTCCTAAAGACTGTGTTTTAGTTGATGAAACTATTCTCCCAGTATTAGATTTAGAAATACTTACGTCCGATTCAGTCATATCTTCTCTCTTGATCTCAACTGAATCATTTGTAATTATTGAATTTCTAAACCTGTCTTTTGATTTTAATTTATTTTTTTTGGAATTTTTCTTTGCCACTTTATCCTCTATTTTACAGTTAGTTTGTTATTAACTAGATTAAGTATTATTTTTGAACATTCCTCAGGATTAAGATTAGATGTGTTTAGCACCAAATGATATAAAGACTGATCAGTGAAGTCTAAATCGAAAGCCTTCATAAAGTATTCGTCTTGAGCATGATCAGCGTGCCTAAGTAAATCAATGGCTTCTTGGTCATTTTCAAGGTTATGCATTGATTTTGCTCTTTTAATGCGATCATCTTCATTTGCTATAAAGAAAACTCTTAAAACATTCTCTTTTTCTTTGAGTATTGCTGAAGCACCTCTACTTATTACTAATACTTTTCCAAGATCAGAAATATCTTTAATTACTTCTTTAGTTGCTTCTATCATCCTGTTGTAATCAACATCTTCTGGGTTTTTAATAATTGTTTCGTCTAATTCATAAAATTCCTTAGACATTACATTTTCAATTCCAGGCCCAAAATATGGGTCACCTCCAACGCCAACAGTTGGAGAGTTATTTAATATTTGATTAATACCTTTTGCGAACATATCAATCATTGAAGGTTTTTTGAGCTTCCTCATTGATACTGCTTCAACTGTAGATCCTACTTTCTTTGCAATTTCAGCGAGCATAATCCTATCAACAAAGTCAAAACCCAATTCTTTTGCCACTAATCTCCCTGGTTCTCTCTGACCTGAGCAATGTCTTCCTTCAAATGCAATTGTTGGCATAACTTAAATCCTCAACTAATTAGAATTTGTATTTTAACATTCATATGATTTTTCTCATACTATGCCCTTGGATGAGAATTTAAATATTCTTTTTTAATCCAATCATTATCTAAAAATGTATATATCTGCGTAGCTGATAAACTTGAATGACCCATAAGTTCCTGAACTTCTCTAATGTTAGCCCCACCCTTAAGAAGTGCTGTAGCAAAAGAATGTCTAAGTGTGTGAGGAGTTACTTCTATAGATAGATTTAAATCTTTTGTGCAATCCTTTACTGATGTCCATATAGTCTGCCTAGAAACCCTTCTGCCATTATTATTCAAAAAAAGAGCTTTAGATTCTTTAATCTTTAAAATATTTCTTTCAAATTCAATGTAATCATTAATTGATTTGAGGCAATTATCATTTGTCGGAACAATTCTTTGTTTGTTACCTTTTCCTGTGCATTTAATTTGAGATTCTTCAAAATTGACGTTTTCTACATCTAAATTTATTAGCTCTGAAACTCTTAAGCCGCATCCGTAAAGTATTTCAAAAATAGCTTTATTTCTTAATTTATTTTTATCTTCAGAACGGTCTATTAAATCAAAAATTTTATTTACTTCGTAATCTGACAATGATTTTGGCAAACTTTTTGACTTATTATTTCTGCTAATATTTTTCATGATATTATTTTTTTTGTAACTTTCCTTTAATAGAAACTTAAAAAATGACTTTAAACAAGCTGTTTTTCTTGAGATAGATGATTCTTTGTAGCCCCTGCTACCTAAATAAATTAAATACTTTTCTATTTTATTTTCATCAATTGCTTTTAAGTTGTAATTTTTACTTTCAGACCAATTTAAAAATTGTTTTAAGTCGCCTGTATATGCTGAAGCAGTATTTTTACTATTACCTTTTTCTACAAGGTTACTATCTATAAATTCTTTTAAGAATTCTAAATTTTTATTTTTATAAGTTGATAAATTCATAATATTGAATTTTATTAAATTGTTTACTTAATTAACATATTTTTAACTTGCATTTTTATTGACTCAATATTTTTTGTTGAATAAAATTGATTTATGATCACAATACCTTTTAATCCGATGATGTTTGAGATAGGCCCATTTGCTATGAGTTGGCATGGCTTTTGGAGCTTTGTTGGCATTCTTGTAGCTGTATACCTTGTTGTTAGATGGTCAAAAAGAGACGGTATTAATACAGATATTGCATATGATGTAGCTTTATGGGGTATTCTTGGTGGAATTATTGGCGCAAGACTGATGCATGTTTTTGACAATTTGGGATATTACCTTGAATATCCCTCTAAAATATTTATGGTTTGGACAGGTGGAATAGGATTTTTGGGAGGTATGATTGGTGGGATTTTAGTTGGGGGTTTATACGCAAAGTATATGAAGTATCCAGTAGGGAAGATCGCTGATTTTGCTGCCCCAGCTATGGCAATAGCGCATATTATTGGTAGGTTAGGAGATATTTGGAACGGAGAACATCTGAGCATCCCAACTTCTTTGCCGTGGGGCTGGGTTTTCACACACCCTGATTCTCCAGGTAGAAGAGGAGCAGAAAGATTATTTGGAGATCCTAATATTGCTGCCCATCCAGTTGTGGTTTATGAAATGATTTGGAATGCATTAATTGTTCTGTTTCTTTTTAAGTCAAGAAACAAATTTAATTTAGATGGTAGTTTATGGATAATTTATATGTTCTTGTATTCTATAGGCAGGTTCCTTATACAATTCATGAGAATGGATGATGTTAAATTTACGATATTTAATCTTGATATCCAAGAAGCTCATATTGTGACCTTCTCTTTATTTGTTATTTCAACTGTCCTAATGGTTTTATTTGTTAGGCCTAAAGATAATAGTGAAAATAAATCTGAAGTTAAAAAAGCTTTAACTGGAAGAAGGAAGAAATTAAATAGGCAGTCTTCTTAACTAGGTTTTGATAAAATCAAAGATGCATTGTGACCACCAAACCCAAGTGAATTAGACATTACAGTGTCCAGCTTAACATCCCTTGCTTGGTTAGGAATATAGTCGAGATCGCAGTCTTCGTCAGGGTTTTTATAATTTATTGTTGCTGGAGCAACCTGATCTTTTATTGCCATAACACAAAAAACTGCTTCAACTCCTCCTGCAGCTCCTAATAAATGACCTGTCATTGATTTAGTTGAGCTTATAGGTGTTTTAGTGTCGTTACCAAAAACAGTCTTAATAGACATTGTTTCAAATTTATCATTTAAAGGCGTTGATGTTCCGTGAGCATTTATATAGTTGATTTCATCAGAATTTAAATTTGCTCTTTTAAGAGCCAAATTCATTGCTCTTGCAGCCCCTTCGCCGCCCGGGGAAGGTTGTGTAATATGATGAGCATCACTGGAAGCGCCATAACCTACAACTTCAGCAAGAATGTTAGCACCCCTTTTTATGGCGTGATCATAATTTTCTAAAAGTAATACTCCAGCTCCTTCACCTAATATAAAACCATCCCTTTCTTTATCGAATGGCCTGCAAGCACTTTCAGGGTCTTGATTGCTAGAAAGTGCTCTACATGAATCAAATCCAGCTACTGCTATAGGGCAAATAGCTGCTTCAGAACCTCCAGCAACAGCTATATCAATATCGCCTTTTACAATTAAATCAAAAGCTTGCCCAATTGCATCAGTTCCTGTTGCGCAAGCTGAAACAGGAGAATAATTAATACCTTTTAACCCGAGTTTCATTGATACGTTTCCTGAAGCCATATCAGGTAGCATCATTGGAATTAAAAATGGTGATATTCTTTCAGGTCCTTTGTTAAACATAACTTCAAATTGATCTGATAGAGTCATTATTCCTCCAACACCACTTCCAATAATAGATGAAAATCTTGTCATGTCTAATGACTCGGTGTCAAGCCCTGACATTTCCAAAGCTTCCATCGCAGCAACACATGCAAATTGTGAGAATCTATCTAATCGCTTAGAATCTTTTTTTCCTAATTTTTCTTCTGGGCTAAACCCTTCTACTTCAGCAGCAATGTGCACTGACAAATTACTAGAATCGAAAGATTTAATATTAGAAATACCCAATTTGCCATTTTTTATTGAGTTCCAAGATTCTGATGACGTTAGACCTACTGGTGAAATGGCGCCAGCACCTGTTATTGCTACTTTTGTTATCATGCATTACCTCCTTAAGCATGTATAATCATATTCATATTCTTAAGTTCAATCAACATTTATAGGTATGAAAAAATTAAATATTGAGATAGAGACCCATGGTTGCAAACTAAACTTTGCTGATAGCCAATCAATAGCTAAAAAATTTTATTCCGCAGGTCATAATGTTTTCGATAACAAGGATACTGGTTCAAGAGATATCTATATATTAAATTCATGCACAGTGACCCACGTTGCAGACTCTAAAGCAAGAAAATCAATAAGAAAAGTTAAAAAAAATAACCCAGAAGTATTAACCATAATGACTGGTTGTTACGCTGAAAGAGATAAAGAAAAAATCAAAGATATTAACGAAGTTGATTTAGTAGTAACAAATAAAGAAAAAAAAGATATATTAGAAAAAGTTTATGATTATTTTGATGAAGAGCCTGTAAACATTCCATTTGTTGATAATTACCCTCTTATTGGCAGGACAAGAGCTAGTATAAAGATCCAAGAAGGGTGCAACCAAGTATGCTCATATTGCATTATTCCGTATGTAAGAGGGAGGGAGAAAAGTGTAAGTCAGGAAAATATAATAAATAAAATTAATAATGCTGATAAAAATGGAATAAGAGAAGTTGTTTTGACAGGAACCCAACTTGGAAATTATGGGTTTGATTTAGATGGGCCTAACCTAAAAGGTTTAATTAGGAGGGTATTAAATGAAACAAAAATTGAACGAATAAGGGTGAGTTCGCTACAACCCAAAGAAATTGATGAAGAATTAATTAATATATGGAAATATGAGAGCAAAGGAAGGTTATGCCCACATTTTCATCTTCCATTGCAAAGTGGAAGTAATAATATTCTAAATAAAATGCGTAGAAAATATTCTTCTAAAGAATTTATAGATATAACAAATATGATTAATTTAAGGATTCCCTCAGCATCAATAACAACTGATATTATTGTTGGTTTTCCTTCGGAAACTGAAAATGATTTTAATGAAACTTTGAAAGTCGTAGAGAAATCCTACTTAAATAATTTACATGTCTTCCCTTACTCAACGCGCCCAGGAACATCTGCTTTTTATGCCAAAGACCATATAAATCCCGAAATAATTAAATTTAGATCAAAAGAATTAACAAAATTATCAAATAATATTTCTGTTAACTCTATGAAAAAAATTGTAGGTAAAAAAAGATCTGTTCTTTGGGAAGGTAAAGATAAGAATTCAGGTTTAACGGAAGATTATTACAGGGTAAAAAGAAGATTCACAGATAAACCTATTGATGAAATTACACAACAAAAAATAAAAGGCCTAGAAAAAAATAGTTTATATATTTAATTCCTAAGCCTTTATTGTACTTATACTTCGACTGGCTTGATGTCTACTTTTCCTTTTTTTCTCTCAAGGTATGCCGCGTTAACTTCGTAACCCCTTGAAAAAACCATTAAAGATCCTTCTTTTTCACAATTTTCAATTAATTTTTTCTTTTGAAAAAGAGTTTTTTCTGGCGATCTATCAAATGCGGTTATAAAAGCAAGAGGGAGATGGTTAGGTGTTGGAATAATATCACCTAGGAAAACGACTCTCTCTCCACCTGCTTTTACAGTAACTATCATATGTCCAACGCTAGGACCATCTAATACTACTGCCTCAACTCCAGGGACTATCTCCGTGTCACCTTCGATAAGTTGCAATTGATTTCTTTCTTCAAGAACTTTTAAATGCTTAACTGCATTGCTATATTTGGGTATAGCCCATTCATTAGGGTTAAAGGCTTCATTCCACGCGTCACTTTGAATTACATATTTTGCTTTTGGAAATGAAGGAATTATATTTCCTTCTCTATCCATCTTTGTAGCCCCTCCACACTTTTCAAAGTGCAAATGAGTAAGGACAACATAATCAATATCTTTCGCACTTATACCTTCTTTTCTAAGGTTTGTAGCTAATTTGCTTGAGCTGTGTCCATAAAATTCTTTAGTTATTTCAGGTTCCTTAGAACCAATACCAGTATCAACAAGAATATTTGCATTTAAAGTTCTAATTAACATGCAATTTAAACCTAATCTAACTCTATTTCGTCGATCAGGCTTCATGTTTCTTTCCCATAATGTTTTTGGGACTAAGCCGAAGACAGCCCCTCCGTCTAATAAGAATGTGCCATCGCTTACTATTCCGACACTTACTTTATCGTTTTTCATTTAACCTCCAAGAAAAATAAAATAATGTTATTTAAAATTAATAAAAATTTTATATTAATATAATATTTTGTCAATTTTCAGTTTAATTATTGAATTTTAACGTATAAGTTGTATCATTAAATTTGATTAAATTATTAAGGAGGAATGATGAATATAGATTTGACGAAATCTCCAAAAGTTGGGAATACTTTACTAGTTGTTTTTACACACAGCGATAAAATAAAATCTTTAGAAATCCCGTTTGGTGAACAGATTGAAATAAATAGTTCAAAAGGTTTTTTAAGTGAGATGAAAAAGTCAGGGGAAATATCTGGGAAAAAAGGTGAAATAACCTTACTTCATTCATTTTTAATCGAAAATTTTACTTTTAATTCCAAATATATTTCACAAAAATTACATCCTAAAAGATTACTTTTTGTTGGTTTGGGTAACTCTAAAAATGTTAATAGTGAAGTTTTAAGGGAAAGCGGAGCAAATATAGCAAAGAAGATCTCCTCTCTTTCGCTTTCAGATTTTTCATTAATTTTAGAAACATCAGGAATGGATGATGTGGCGGAATCTATTAGCTCAATTTCAGAAGGATTGATTTTAGGGGACTATTCATTTGATGAATTTAAAAGCGATAAAAAGGATTCTGTTTCCATTACTGCTGAACTACTTCTCGACGAAATAAATGATAATCATACCGCAGCACTTGATAAGTCAAAAATTACTTCTTTTGCATCTATTAAGGCTAGAAATTTAGTTAATAGACCTCCCAATGTTGTCAATCCCGAATATTTAAAAGATTTTAGTGTTGATTTAGCAGATCAAAATGAAAAATTAGATATCGAAATATTTGATAAAGATAAAATAAGCAAACTTGGTATGAGGGCATATTTAGGAGTTGCTCAAGGAAGTGTGGCAGAACCTTATGGAATTAAGTTAACTCATAATGGTGACCCTTCTAATAAGGATAATAATATATGGCTTATTGGTAAGGGGATTACATTTGATTCGGGTGGTTTATCTTTAAAGCCATCTTTTGGAATGATAGAAATGAAATCAGATATGTCCGGTGGCGCAGCTGTAATTACTGCAATGGAAGCAATTTCTAAGTTAAATCCAAAGATAAATGTAGTTGGTTTATGTTTAGCTACCGAGAATATGCCAGATGGAGGAGCCCAGAGAGTAGGTGACATAGTCAAATCAATGAGTGGTAAGACTATTGAAATTGAAAATACTGATGCAGAAGGAAGACTTACTTTAGCTGATGCAGTTGAATATGCAAAACAAAATGGTGCAAAAAAAATTATTGATGTTGCAACTCTTACTGGTGCAATGGTAACCGCTTTAGGTCATGGATTAATCGGTGCTTTTGGAAATAATAATGAATTATTGAACGCTCTTAAAGAATCTGGTGAAGTAACTGGTGAGAAGATTTGGTTAATGCCTCTCGATGAAACTTCAAAAAAACAAAACAGATCAAAAGTTGCAGATATTAAAAACACTGGGGGTAGGGCTGCAGGTTCAGTAACAGCCGCCCATTTTATAGGTGAATTTGTTGGAGATACTCCATGGGTGCATCTTGATATAGCTGGGACAGCAATGAGTTCAAGCTCAAAAGGGTGGATTCCTCAAGGAGCTACAGGATTCCCCTGTAGAACTTTAATTGAAACAGTAATGAGATTACAAAATTAATTTCTAAAATTTTGAAACTCTGATAAATTCTTATTTGTCTTAATGGTGGGCGTAGTGTAGTTGGTTAACACGTCAGGTTGTGGCCCTGAAGATCGAGGGTTCGAATCCCTCCGCTCACCCCAGACAAGATAAATTTGATTGGTGCAAAAAAATAACTAAACTTCAGTGGTGCCAAAATAAATCGGATTTCGTAATTTGCTTACTATGAAAGATAAAATAAAAATTCCAGTAGCAACCAAAGACATTGAGGG
>JACETA010000026.1 GCA_013911545.1 Chloroflexota bacterium
CAAATATACATAATCATGATTCTTTGGTTTTGAATCTAAATGATAGAGAGCAAGTCATAGAAGATTATAAAAAATATATTAGGGATTTAAGTAAAGCAGGAATTTTTTATTCTACTTACGCACACATGGCTAATGGAATCTGGAGTACAGCAAAAGAACCAACAAGAGGAGGTGCAATGGGGAGGGCATTTGATTTGAGCGCTGAAACTTTTTATCTTAACGAGAGAACAGGTCCAAGAACAATATCAAAAAATGAATTAACACATTCTAGAGAATATTCTGAAGAAGAATTATGGAAAAATTTTGAATATTATATCAAGGCTGTAAAGCCAACTATTGAAGAATCAGGAGTAAAGATAGGGATTCACCCTGACGACCCTCCAGGACTAAAACTGGGAGGGATACCAAGATGTATATTTAGTACATTTAGTGGGTATCAAAGGGCATTAGAAATTGCGGACAGCCCTAATATAGGGATTTGTTTATGTGCCGGAACTTGGCTTGAAGGAGGAGATTCAACTGAAAAAAATGTTAGCCAAATGGCCAAATATTTTGGAGACCAAAATAAATTATTCAAGATTCATTTTAGGAATGTTGATAAACCCCTTCCTCATTTTAAAGAATCATTCCTAGATGATGGATACATGGATATGTATAAAATTATAAAAGTTCTTAAAGAGGTTGATTTTGATGGAATAATAATACCTGACCACAATCCAACAATGGGATCACTAAAGGACCGGGGCTCTGAATCTAATCATTATGAAAGTAAATACGGAGTAGAGAATAGGACTGCAACCGCATTTGCAATAGGCTATATGAAAGCTCTTGTTGAAAGGTCAGAAGAGGAATGAACGAAGAAAATATACATGAAATATGAAAAAAAATCTTAATGCATTTTTAGATTCAGGAGCGACATTACAATTTGGATCTGGCAAATGGAACAAAATAAAGAGAAATTTACTGAAGTCCAATAATGATTTAATTGTTGTTACAAGCAAAAGTTGTAAAAAATTTATAACTGATATTCCATCAAAATATTTTTTAGTAATTAGCGAAGAGCCTTCTTTAAATTTAATCGATAATTATTTTGATGAAATATCCAAAATAATTAATAAAGCTAATAAAACAACTTATATTGCTTTAGGCGGAGGTAGTGTTGTTGATACAGCAAAAATACTTTCTTTAATGGTGGATAATAATATTAAGTCATCTAAAGAAGCTATTAAAAAAACAAATGATGTTAATATTTCTGAGGAATCAAAAATAATTTGCATCCCCTCTACAGCAGGAACAGGCGCAGAAATAACTCCCTTTTCAACAATATGGGATAAAGAAAATGGGATTAAATATTCAATAATAGCTAATAAAATTAATCGAGAAATAATTTTAGATCCTGAAATATCAATAAGTCTTCCTGAAAAAATAACAATATCAACTGGAATAGATTCATTATGCCAAATTTTAGAATCAACATGGAGCAAGAAAGCTAATGATAAATCCTTGTCCGCAGCTTCATTAGGATTTGAATATGTAAATAAAAATTTCTATTCTGTTATCAATAATCCAATTGATGCTGAATCAAGAAAAGAGATGCTATTTGCTAGTTTTTTAAGCGGTATTTCAATTTCAATTTCAAATACAACTCTATGCCATTCAATTTCTTACCCATTAACCTCACTTTTAAATGTGCCTCATGGAATAGCATGCGGGCTGACACTTGTAGAGGTAATAAAATTTAATTCAACTTCTAAAGGTAAATTTTTGAAAAATACTTTTAAGGTAGCAAATGTTGAGGACTCTGAAAGTCTTGTGAAAAAAATATTATTATTATTCGAAAAAGTAAAATATAAAAATATCATTGAGCCATATATAACAAAGATTGAAAAAAATATTAATAAATTATTACCACTTACAATTAGTTCTAGAGCTTCAAATAATCCAATAAATGCGACAATTAATGATGTTGAAAAAATATTAAAAAATTCTCTAGATTATTATAAATAATTACAGTTTCACTTATCGGGGATTAAGTTATAATTTAATGGATAAAAATTTAAATACGTATATTAATAATGACTTTTGAATCAAGAAAATTACCAGGAGAAAGAATTTCTACTCTTGTAGAAATCATTAAGAATAAAGGTCATGCAATTGGACTTGAAGCACATAGCGGACTAAGTGGCTTAGTGACTGAAAAATTAGATTTTGATTTTATTTGGGAAAGCAGCCTAACCGATTCTGCCAGTAAAGGTCTTCCTGATGCATCTATTGTTGGAAATGAAAGCAGAATCCACACAATTGATGAAATTCTTAACGTAACCACAAAGCCTATGATTGTTGATGGGGATACTGGCGGAGATGAAGATAATTTTAGATTCTTAATTAAAAGGCTTGAAAATCAAGGAGTTTCAGCTGTAATTGTAGAAGACAAAATTTTTCCTAAAAGAAACAGTTTTGGAGGAACTGTTGGGGCAGGTATGGAAGACCCAAATATATTTTCTAAAAAATTAGAAGTTGGCATGAAAACAAAGTCTACAAACGACTTTCTAATTATTGCGAGACTTGAGAGCTTAATAGCTGGCCTAGGAATGAATGAAACTATGATGAGAGCTGAAAAATATATCAATGCTGGTGTTGATGGGATAATGATACATTCTAAACTTAAAGAGCCTAGTGAAGTATTAGAATTCATTCCTAAATTTGAAAAATTATGTACTAAGTTAGGTAAAAGGCCATACTTAATTGCAGTCCCAACAACTTACAATACTATAAGCGATGATGAGTTAATTAATTCCGGCGTTGATATTATAATTCATGCAAATCATTTACTTAGAGCTGCTTACAAGTCAATGCTAGAAACAGCTAGCCTAATTTCAAATTCAAGAAGAAGCTATGAATCAGATTCAAATATTGCTTCGGTAAAAGAAATTTTTTCTGCGGTTGGTTATGACAAAATAATTGAAAGAGACAAAGAGAAATCGCCGAATATTTCAGCTTTAATAGTTTCTGCTGGTGATCATAAAATTAACAATACTCAAAGATCATTAAATAAAATCTCAGATAAGCCGCTTATAAATCATCAAATTGAAACTTTTAAAAAATCCGGCATAGATAAAATAAAAATCACTGTTAATAATTTAAGTGAATTTGATCCTTATTTAGATAAAGATATTAATGTTGTTGAAATTAAAGATATAGAACAAAATCAAATGCTCAATTCTATAATGACAGGCATTGAAAACATTGAGGGGCCAGCTATCATAACGTATGGAGATATACTTTTTAATAACAAAATAATTTCTGGATTAGTTTCTAATGAAAATGATATTGTAATTGCAGTAGATTCATCTTTTAAGTACCACAAACATGATATTGATAAAAAATTAGAACTTGTATCTTATGCAAACCCTGACAGTAATCTTTCTAGAAGAAAACTTAGGATGACAGATACATTTGAAGTAAAAAAAATAAGTAAAAATTTAAATATTGAGGAAGCTCAATCTGAATTTTTTGGTTTAGCTTACTTTTCAAAAAATGGAATCTCAAAACTTAAATCTTGTTATGAAGAAATAAAAAAAGATAAAACTTCTAGCGTATTTATAGACATACTTAATTTTATGGTAAAAAAAGAAATTAAAGTTTCCTGTAATGAGTTTGACGGAGGGTGGATAGAGCTGCATACGGAGGATGACTTTAAATTGGCAGAAAAGGAATTAGAAAATTGAGTATTAAGGCATCTTCGTTTGTTCAAATTTTAAAATCTTATTCCTTTAATAATATCTCTGGTGTACCAGATTCAACTTTTGGAAATTTATATAATTTAATTGATCAGGATCCCGATATAAATTATTTTAGAGCAAACAGAGAAGATACTGCCTTAGGAATATCTTCAGGGTTTTCAGTCTCAAACAAAAACAGTTGTATTATCATACAGAATTCTGGAATCGGAAATATTATAAACCCTTTAACTTCTTTTAATTTAATCTATAAAATTCCAATTTTAATTATTGTCGGGTGGAGAGGGTATGGAGGAAAACCAAATGATGCCCCTGAACATTGGATTATGGGAGAGAAAACTACAGAATATTTTAAAATGTTAAACATTCCTTTTGCCTGTTTTGAAGATACTCAGGAAAGCCAAGAGGGGATTGAAAAAAAATTAACCAATCAGCTAGATTTATATTCTAAAGAACAACGATTAAGATCTATAGTAATTAGAAAAGGTGTAGTTACTTAAATGATCTCTAGAAGTGAAGCAATAAAAAAAATAATGGAGAAAACTGGCCCTGAAGACTTAGTATTATCTACAACAGGAATGATTTCCAGAGAAGTATTCAGCCATAATGACAGGTATCAAAATTTTTACATGATTGGCTCAATGGGACTTGCTTCTTCTTTTGCATTAGGAATAGCCAAATCTAATCCAAATAAAAAAATAATACTCTTGGACGGTGATGGGAGCTTCTTAATGAATCTTGGTGCGGCGGCGTGTATTGGTTTTTATAATGCTAAAAATATAGTTCATATTGTTTTGGATAATTTTTCTTACGAATCAACAGGGAGTCAGAATTCAATTTCAAAAAATATTGATTTATGTAACATCGCAAAATCATCAGGGTACAAATTTGTAAAAGAGTTAGTAGACTTTGACATCAATAATGTTAGTTTTGATAAAGATGAATTATCTTTCTATAGAATACATGTTGGAATTGAAAGTAATGAAGAAATATCAAGAGTAACTCATTCTCCAGAAGAAATAACTAAAAAATTTAAACTTCAATTATGAAAATAGATGAATACTTAAACAACAAAATAAATAGACCTTTAGCTTTTATACCAATGTGCTTAGACCCAATGCATCATGGTCATGTAAATATAATAAGAGAAGCAAAAAAATATGGGAATGTAATTATTGGACTAATGACAGATAAAGCAATGCTAAGTTATAAAAGAAAACCAAAAATACCTTTTGAGGGAAGATTAGAAGTTGCAAATGAACTGAAATCAGTAACTTATGTTCTGCCTATTGAAGGGATAAATTATTCTGAGATTGCTTCAAGATACGAATTTGAATTTTTTTTACACGGCGATGATTGGAAAACTAATATTCAGGCAGAATCTAGAAAAGACTTAATCGAAGTTATGAAAAAATGGGGAGGTGTAGTAATAGACATACCTTATACCAAGGGAATATCATCAACAGAAATAATTTCAGAATCTTAAATATCTATTAATATAATTTTAGTTACTTCCCTCTGCATTAAACCATGGCAAGGATTCAGAAATAGCTCTTTCAGAATTTTTCTTGCCAATTATTGAAAGTTCTCTTTGAGGGTCCCCTCCAATTTTGCCTCCTATTCGAAGGCACAGAATTTTTCCATTCCCTCTAAAATTATGCTTTAGAAATGGTTTTACATAACAAGAGTCCCCTGGACTAATTTTTTCTTTACCATTTTCAAGATTAATTATTAATTCTGAATCACCAACATTATAGATATATTGATGCAAACCAATATTCTGATCTAAATCATCATGATTGTTGTCTGAGGTAACTGATATCTCTAAACTTCTTGCATATGGAAGCGCGGAAGAGTTTGCCAACTCAACAATTTCATAGGCATGTTTACCTATATTCCACCTCATCCCTTCGTCGTACTTCTGAATAATAGTGCTAGATTCAATTTTATCGTTAGATAAAATATCTCTAAGATTTATGTTCATTGCATGAGATATTTTTTTTAGTTCATCTAATGTTGAGAAAGACCCATCTTCAATATCTTGTAATTTATTTTCAGAAATTTTTGATCTTTTAGATAACTCTTCAAGCGAAATACTGAAGCTGGTTCTAAAGTATTTAATTAAGGAACCAACCCCTTTTTCATAACTAGTAAAATCCAATGCAAACTCACTTGCTGTAATTGGATTTGAGATAGCTGCTAATTCTTGTTGAGCATCTCCACTAAGGCTACTTCCAAATGTAAGAGCAAGTATTAGACCAGGTTTACTTGCACCTGCCCTGGTTGTAAAAGAATGAGGAACAAATGGAGTGATATAACATGAGTCTCCAGTGCTCATCTCACTGACGCATTTTTTTCCTAATTCATCTTTATAGTAATAATTTACATCTCCAATAAAATAAGTAAATTGATGCATAAAATGCCCATTGTTCCACTGGACAGATTTATTCTCAGGATCATTGTCTTCAACAATGCATAATTCCTCAATCCATTCTGGCCTAAAAGTTGTAGAAGAAGTTATGACTGTATCGCGGTATTCGTAATAAGGCTTTCCTGCCCTTTCCATTATTCTTGAGCTTCTACTTGACTCAGATGACCTCATAATTTTTAGCCCTGAGGGACAATCATCCCTTATCACAAAGAAATCTCTTTCATTGATAGGCCATTTGTTGCATGCAATTCGAATAAATTCAGAAGGTATAGATTTTGTGCCTGATATATAATCTTCAATATCTTTTACGTTAAAGCCTAGTTCCTTAGCTGCGTCTTCTGGTCTTCTTTTTAAATCATTAAGTAGACCGCGCAAATTATGTCCAGATTTTTTTAGCTCAATATCTGTTAATTTCATTTAATAATTATTACACACAAAAAAAAATTTTTGAATTTAAAAAATACAAGTTTAGATCTAGATTAAAAATTTGAAATAATAACTAAAATTTACTGTGCTAAGTATCCACCATCAACAGGAAGGCATGCCCCGGTTATAAAAGATGCTTCATCAGATGCTAAAAATAATGCAGCATAAGCTATTTCTTTGGGTTCAGCCAGTCTTCCCATTGGATGAAGTGACGTAATATATTCTTCAACTTTTTTATCTTCTAATAATGCCTTTGTTAAATTTGTTTTTGAATATCCAGGGCATAAAGCATTTACTCTGATTTTTAACTCTGCAAAACCTACTGCCATATCTTTTGTTAGTTGAATGACACCTCCTTTTGAATGAGGGTAAGGATTGATGCCTTTTAATTTAGAACTAATACCTTTATTGTAACCAACAAGACCATTGATTGAAGCTAAGTTTACTATTGAGCCGCCATTTTCTTTCATTTCATTTGAAGCATAATAAGACATCAGATATGTGCCTTTTAAATTTACTCCCATAACCCAATCCCATGTTTCTTCGAAGTCAAAATTTTTAGGTGCACTCCTTGGGTTTACGCCAGCGCAGTTTATTAAAATATCTAAAGCACCTAATTTACTGATAGCAAATTCTACTATCTTTTTAGCTTCCTTCTTTTTAGATACATCACCGCATATCTTTCCAATTTTCGATTCTTTTGAAATATCTTTAATTGAATCATTAAGCCATTTTTCTTCTAAGTCAGTAAGAATTAAATTTGCTCCTTCATCATAAAATAATTTAGAGCATGCTCTCCCTATACCTGACCCGGCCCCAGTTATCAAAACATTTTTTTTATTAAGTCTCATATGCTTTTTAAATATTTCAAAGGCAGTGTGATAAATGAATTGGTGGGCGATGAGGGGCTCGAACCCCCGACCCTCTCGGTGTAAACGAGATGCTCTACCAGCTGAGCTAATCGCCCTATAAACACTAGCAGTTATTATATCTTTTGCTGAAAATATTACTACTGTATAATGAAGCCATGGAAAATGACTCAAAAAATACCCCGCAATTCTACCAAGAAGAAGATTATAATTTTCCTTATCATCATTTACCTCAATTAAATAATGGATCTTGGAGTTTTGGAATATCTTGGTTTCATTCACTAGATTATTTAACCCTATTAGAATTTATATTAATGAAAGTTAGACAAAAAAATGCTAAAAAAATTCTCGATTTTGGATGTGGGGATGGAAGGCTTGTAAAAGAGCTAATTCATGAAGATGAAAATGAAACTTATGGTGTTGATATATCAAAAAAAGCACTAACTTTAGCAAGACTTTTTTGCAAAGACGAAAATAACAAAATTTTTTTTGAAGGAATAAATAATTTAAATCAAACTGACTTTGACTTTATTGTGGCAACTGAAGTCTTAGAGCACATCCACGAAGATGAATTGCCGGGCGTCCTGAAGGATATATCAGAAATTATTAAAATAGATGGGCATTTTCTTGTGACTGTCCCAAGTATTGTTAGGCAACCTATGCCAAAGAAACATTACCGACATTACACATTAAATCTTTTAGAAAATCATATTAGAGAGTTTTTCGTTATCGAAGAAGTTTTTTATCTTAATAAAAAATCATTTTTTTCTAATCTGATAAGAAGATTTCTACATAATAAGATTTTCACATTAAACACATCTTATTTAAATAAGTTTATAACCAGAATATACAAAAAATATCTCTTTTATGGCAATGAAAAAAATGGTCTAAATATTGCGCTTTTATTAAAGAAAAAAACTTAATTTAAATACTCTTCAATTTGTTCATATGATGCATATCCTTGAAATTTAGCTAATATCATTCCATTTTCAGAAATAATAAATAGCCATTGATCTTCATTGATTCCCCAATCATTAATTATTGAATTTAATTTTCTATTTTCAAAATCACTTTTAACTTCATTAGGGTTATCGTATGTATCAACATGTATTATTGGCAAATCTATATAGTTGCTGGCTATATCATTTAAAGTTTCAAGTTGTGGGCCGCATGTTGGATCAGTACAAAAAGCTGGGCTCATTATTGATAATATAAATTGTTTTTTCTCCTTTAAGAGATCTGATATTTTATTTTGATAAAAATCATTATTTATTGGCGGTATACCAGTAGTTAAATTTTTGATGTCTTCTTCTTTAATCGTTGAGTTATCCGACCTTATTGCTAGATCGCCAACATTTAAGGATGAAGATAATTCATTTACTTCAAACTCTACTTCTGTATCTCCAATTTCTAATTTCCATAAGCCACTTTTTTCAAAATCTATTATTTCTGTATATATACCGTTGTTAATATCTGTGTCATAAAAATCTGGAAATTTTATAAATTTGAAATCCTTTTTAAATTTAGGATAACCTCCTTCTCCGCTAAAATTTAATTCCAAACTCTCACTATTTATTAGGCCATTTTTATCAGCAACAGCTAAAGAGAATCTGTTGCTTCCTACTTGAAGGTCATCAGTAGCTATAAATACTTGTGCGTTTTGCAGAGACTGAGAACAAGAATATAAACTTATTTGGAAAATAAAAATGAAAATTAGTGTTAGTATTTTTTTCAATTAAAAACCCTCCTCATAGGATCCAAAAGTAAAAGCAAAAACTGAAATACCTTTGTCTTCTGGGAGCATAGTTATTACCTTTTCATCATAAATTGGCAATATCAATAAGGAATACATCTTTGGTTGATTTACTAAAATAAAACTTCTATCTTGATCATCGAATTGAATGTCGATTCCGGCTTCATTTTCTTTTAAATATTTTCCATCAAGTTTTACAAATACTTTGGCGTCGTCTTCACTTGAAAAAACCCCATTTACACTTTTTGACCTAAATTTAAATGATAAGTAATTAGATGAATCAAATGAATCATTATTTGAAATAACTCTCTCAAAATCATTATTCCAATCTCCACTTAAATAAAATTTATTATGGGAATATTCATAATCGTCACTATACAAATAAGACTCCCCAAGATTGTCATAATAATCAAGATTACCGCAATACAACCCGCCATAAGAAAGGTTTCTATCACTCCCCATGTAAAGTTCTCTAGTCATTCTATAAAAAGGTTTTTCGCCATCAGCATTATCACCATCCATTCCGGCACTGTCATCATAAAATCCACCAAATACAGATTCATCAATTTCTTGGTATTCAATTTTTCCAATTTCTTTAGATGATAAATCTACTTTTTTTTCTTCTAATAGTTTTCTTATTTCTTTTTCAGCTTCTATATATCCACCTTCTCCAAAATGGGTATAAACAATTTCGCCTTTTGAGTTAAATAGATATTTTGCTGGCCAATATCTATTTTTAAATTCGTCCCAAATTTCAAAATCATTATCTAAAACAATTGGATATTCAAGATTATGCTTTTCAACAGATTTTTTTATATTTTTTATTTCTTTTTCAAATTCAAATTCAGGAGTATGGACACCAATTATTTTCAATCCATCGTCTTTATATTTTTGGTCCCATTCATTTAAAAAAGGAAATGTCCTAATGCAATTTACGCATGTATAAGTCCAAAAATCTATTAAAACAATTTCACCTTTTCCAATTGACTCTCCAATTGAAATAGGATCTGAATTTATCCATTCAAGTAGTTCATAATCTGGTATTTCGTGGTCAGGGTTAATAT
>JACETA010000027.1 GCA_013911545.1 Chloroflexota bacterium
AAGTCCAAGGAGAAATAAAGTACAAAGAAGAAAATATTAATAATCTAGATCCTGCTGAAGTTAGATACAGGATAGGAATGGTTTTTCAAAAGCCCAATCCTTTTCCCAAATCCATGTATGAAAATGTAGCTTTTGGGCCTAAAGTTAATGGGATTAAAGATAATCTTGATGAAATAGTTGAAGCATCCTTAAAAAAAGCAGACCTTTGGAAAGAAGTAAAAGATAGGCTTAAAGAAAATGCATATGGTTTATCAGGTGGTCAGCAACAAAGACTTTGTATCGCTAGATCTTTAGCTGTAAATCCAGAAGTAATTTTGATGGATGAGCCGTGTTCAGCACTTGACCCGATATCAACAGACAGAATTGAAGAATTGATTAAAGAATTATCAAAAACAATGACAATTCTTATCGTTACGCACAATATGCAGCAGGCAATTAGGGTATCTGATTATGCAGCTTGCATGATGGCTGGCGAAGAAAGAATAGGTGAGCTCATTGAGTATGGAGAGGTTGATCAAATTTTTGGAAACCCTATTGATAAAAGAACTGAAAATTATGTTACAGGTAGAATTGGTTAGAATAGACTGACATGAATGAGTACAGAGGTAGAAAGTCACTAGATTTAGATCTTTTAGAAGTTGAGACAAAGATTAACGTTTTATTCAGGTTAGTCAATTCAGCTTTTAATGATTGCATGGAGTCTTTTTATGAAAAAGATTTAATTCTTTCAAAGAAAATTATTGAAGAAGATAAGAATATAAACCAACTTTCAAATGAAGTTGAAAGTTTAGCTGTTAATGTAATTAGGAACCAAACACCAGTTGCAACCGATATAAGAAAATTAACATCTCACATCTTTGTTGCTCAAGAACTAGAAAGAATAGGTGACTACTTAAGAGGCATATCTCGAATAAATATAAAAATTGGTGACGAACCATTTATTACAAAATTTGAAAAAATTCCAAAAATGGAAAAAGTTGCAAAAGAAATGCTTAAAATGAGCATGAAGTCCTATTTAAATGAAAAAAAATCAAAAGCTGTAATAGAGGTGTCAAAAGAAATATTCACTCGAGATGACGAAATTGATAATTTAAATACACAGGTTCAGCAGGATCTAATAAAAAGGATGTCTAAAAATTCAAAACTTGTTAAACAAGGAACTTACATTATTTGGGTTGCTCATAATTTAGAAAGAATTTCAGACAGATCTACAAATATCGCAGAACGAACTCTATATGTTTTAACTGGAGATTCGTCATCTATAATAGATCACGATCTTGACGAATAGGTTTCAAATTTCTTGTAAATATTATTTTTAATATCTAAATTTATACTCACATCAGGTTTAATTTTTTTTAATGATCTATGCACTGTCCTTATGCTTATATTGTATTTATCAGCAATTTGTTTGTTTGATAAACCCTCAGATCTATCTTTAATAATATTGTTATCTCGAGTGCTTTTTTCTAAATTACGAACGAGAGACGGGTTATCATAAACACATATTTCTATAGGGCAGCTCAAGCATGATGAGCTGAATCTGCACCCCGAGTCCTTAAAATTTATTTCTTCTTTTTTTAAATCTAAATTATTTAACATCTTATTAATAGAACTTTTGTTCTAATAGTATAGAACATATGTTCTATATGTCAACTACCCTTTTTTCTAAGAAAATTTATAATTAAGTTATGAATGCTGAAATTGTTGCTATTGGTTCTGAGTTGTTATTGGGTCAAATTATTGACTCAAATTCTGCGTGGATTTCAAAAAGACTTGCTGAGAATGGAATCAATTTATTTTATAAAACGATTGTTGGAGATAATCCGGAAAGAATGGATTACATATTGTCTAAATCATTATCAAGGGCAGACATAGTTATTACATGCGGAGGAATAGGCCCGACTAAAGATGATATAACTAGAGACATTGTCGCGAAGGTTACTGGAAAAAAGTTAGTTCCGGATCAAGATTCCCTCGACCATATTAATAATAGATTTAGAAAAAGAGGGATGATACCAACCAAGAATAACGATAGGCAGGCATATTTTCCAGAAAACTCCATAATTGTAAAGAATCCCAATGGGACAGCACCTTCTTTTATTGTTGAAAAAGACAACAAATGCATTATTTCTTTGCCTGGGGTACCTTTCGAAATGAAGTGGCTTATTGATAATGAAATAATTCCTTATCTAGTTAGTAAATATAAACTTGAAGAGATAATTCATTACAAGGTATTAAAAACTATAGATTTAGGTGAAAGTAATGTAGATGATTTAATTGGAAATATAATGGAAACTTCAGAAAACCCAACTGTAGGGGTTCTTGCGCACCCAGGACAAGTTGATGTAAGAATTGCTGCGAAAGCAAAAAATAAAGAAGAAGCATCAAAATTAATTTCACCTGTAAAAAAAGAAATTGAAAAACTGCTAGGTAATAATATTTTTGGCGAAGACGATGAAACTTTAGAAAAAGTCGTTGCAAATAATTTAGAAAATAGTGGCAAATCAATTTCGATATTTGAAAATATTTCTAGTGGTGTAATTTCTAATTCAATTAAAGATTTTGCTAGAAATAACTTTAAAATTGGACTGACATCCAATGATGAAAATATAAATAAATTTTTAAAAAAATTTGATTTTGATTTAAAAGATGATTCACCTGAAAAAAAATGTTTAGAGCTTGCAAAATTTATTAAATCTATATCTATGTCAGACATTGGGTTTGCTTATTATGGAATTATTAACGGAGATGAAAATGTTCAAAATCTTGGACAGGGAGAAAGTTATTTTGCTATTGTTGATGACTCTAAACATCAAACCAAACACATAAGGTCAGCTGGGATTGGTGTTCCAGATAAAAGAAGGGCTATAATGAGTTCATTGAGTTTAATAAAGAAATTTTTGGATAATTAAATGAAATCTATATCAGCTATTCAGCTTCATAATAAACCTGAGCTTATAGTTGATGAAATTGATATTGCTGATCCAACTGGAAAGCAAGTAATGGTAAAACTTATATCGAGTGGAATATGCCACTCTCAACTTCACCAAATTCATGATAATAATTTACCTAAACCTTTTCTATTGGGACACGAGGCAACTGGAGTAGTAATGAAAACTGGTCCAGATTGCAGTTATGTTAAGGAAGGCGACCACGTTATAGCCACATGGGTAAGGAGAACTCCTATACAGGGTAGGTATCTTCCAGATTTACAAGGTGTAAGTTATCAAGAGAAAAAATTAAATTGCCGAATAACTTTTACATGGTCAGAGATAATAATATGTGAAGATGAATATATAGTTAAAATTCCAAAAAAATATGCAACTCCTGAATCATGCATAGTTGGTTGCTCAATTTTAACAGGTGCTGGTGCTGTAAAGAATACTGCAAAAGTTCAGCCAGGTGAAACGGTTGCTGTTTTTGGAGTGGGTGGAATTGGGCTTGCTTCAGTAAAAATGGCATCTTTATCTGATGCAGCAAAAATAATTGCAATTGATATTGATAATGAAAAATTAGAGTTTTCAAAAAAATTTGGTGCAACACATACCATTAATTCTTTACAAAGCGATCCCATAAGAGAAATTCATGACTTAACTAATGGTGGGGTTGATTATGCTTTTGATGCAATTGGGAAACAAATTACAATGAGACAGATTTTGGAGGCAACTAAAAAGGGTGGTTCGGGTGCTGAAAATTTAGGAGGCACATCAATTCTTATCGGTATACCTGAATCTGGAGATATTGTTTTAGATACCAACCAAATTTTATTAAATCAAAAATCTTTCAAAGGAAGTTTGGGGGCCACATACCCTGAAAAAGATTTCAATTATTTTTTAGAAATGTACGAAAAAGGCAAATTTCCTATAGATAAAATGGTAAGTGAATCATTTAAGCTTAAAGATATAAATAGCGCCTGCAGTAAATTAGAAAATGGTGAAATAACGGGAAGATCCATAATTAAATTTTGATTATGACGGATTTTGATTATTCAAAAACCATTAAAAATCTTGAAAAAAGATTTAACTTTGAAAAAAAAGAGAGTATTAAATTTTCATTTTTTAAATTAGAAAGAAGTTTCAAGCTCATGGAACTTTTAGGAAATCCTCACGAATCAAATGCATTTACAATTCACATTGCAGGGACAAATGGAAAAGGGAGCGTCTCATCATTATTATCTTCGATTTTATCGTTAAAATATAAAGTTGGTCTATACACTTCACCTCACTTATATGATTACACTGAAAGAATAAAGATAAATAAAAAAAATATTCCTAAAAAAAACTTTATTGATATTTATAATGAAGTTGAAAAAATGATAACGAATTATGAAAAAGAATCGGGTATTCAATTTTCTTTTTTTGAAATTCTTACCGCAATAAGTTTTATTTATTTTAAAAAAAATGATGTTGATGTGAATATAATTGAAACCGGACTTGGAGGCACATTAGATACCACTAATGTATTAAACTCTAACATTCAAGTTATTACCCCTATTAGTTACGACCACCAAAATGTTTTAGGAAATGATATTGAATCAATAGCAAAGAATAAGGCTGGAATTATAAAGAAGGGATCAACTGTGGTAATTTCAAAGCAAATTGAAAAGGCTTTTCAGGTTATTAAAAATGAATCAATTAAGAATGAATCTAAATTAATCTCTTCAACTTACTCTTTAAAAGGCAAGTCATATTTAAAAAATTGCCTGATGAATTCAGTAATTGAAATTGAGAATACGGAGTATAGAATTATCTCAAACTCTATAGGGGGTTATTATTTAGATAATGCAGCCCTTTCAATTCAAACTATAAACCAAATTAAAAAATTTAAATTTAGTAAATCCGAAATAGAAACTGGAATAGAAAATAATTACTGGCCATGTAGAGGAAATATCAAAAAATATCAAAAAAGAATTTTTTATATAGATGGTGCCCATAATGAAGATGGGTTTAAAAAACTTGATTCTTCAATTAATGAATTTTTAAAAAAAGATTTTATTTTTATTTTTGGTTTGAATAAAAATCATAGTATTGATAGTGCAATAAATTTTATAAAAAAATACAATTGCAAAACTATCATTTCTAGGTCAAATCATCCGAAATCAGAAAGAATTGAATACATAGAAAAAAAATTGGAATATAATGATATAAATTATATTAAATCTGGCAACACTAAAGAGGCATTAAATATATCTTTGAAGGAATCAAAAATAAATGAAATGATCGTAACCGCAGGATCACTTTTTGTTTCTTCTGAAATAAGCAAACTAATTGACAATGAGCAGAAATAATAAAGATAGAGTAGTTGTAACTGGAATGGGAATAATATCCTGTATTGGAAATACAGTAAATGAATTTTGGAATTCATTATTAAAGGGCGAATCAGGTATAGATTATTTAACGCAGTTAAATGCAGATGATTACTCATGCAAAATTGGTGGTGAAATAAAAAAATTTGACCCCTTAAATTATATGGATAAAAAAGAATCTAAAAGGCTTGCTAAAAATTCACAATTTGCTGTTGCGGCATCAATGGAGGCTATATCGAATGCTGAAATTGATTTGAATAATTTTGAAAGATCAAATATTGGAGTTTTAATTGGAAGTGGTTCTGGAGGCACTATCCCTGAAACTGAAAAGGAATCTATAAAATTATTTAATGAAAATCGAAATACTATAAGCCCAATATATGTACCAAAAATGTTGCCAAATATGGCTGCCTCAAATGTTAGCAGGATATTTAATTTAGAAGGGTACTCAAATGCTGTATCAACTGCTTGTGCTGCTGGCACTCAAGCTATTGGGGAGGCCTATGAAGTTATTTTAAGAGGTGATGCAGACATTATGTTGGCGGGAGGTGCAGAAGCTCCTTTTTGCGAAACTACATTAGGGGGGTTTTGTAATATGCATGCACTTACTTCACAAAATGAAAACCCAAAAATGGCTAGTAAGCCTTTTGATAAGAATAGAGATGGTTTTGTCCCTTCTGAAGGAAGTGCCGTTCTAGTACTAGAAAAGCTAGAAAATGCCATTAATAGAGGAAAATTACCAATTGCTGAAATTCTTGGATATTCATGTACTTCAGATGCATACCATCTAGTTCAACCTGAACCTGAAGGGAAAGGTGCAACAAATGCAATGAATAAGGCATTAAAGAAAGCAAATTTAAATTACAAAGATATTGACTACATTAATGCACACGGGACATCAACTCCTGCAAATGATAAAGCAGAAACATTGGCAATTAAGAAAGTGTTCGGCGACCATTCGTATAATTTAAAAATAAATTCTACTAAATCAATAATTGGTCACTCTTCTGGGGCTGCTGGTGCTATGGAAGCAATAGCCTGCGCAAAGTCAATATCAGAACAAAAAATTCACGGAACAATAAATTACAGCACACCTGACCCTGAATGTGACTTAGACTACACACCAAATGAATCAGTTGATTATGAAATTAATTATGCTCTTTCAAATAGTTTTGGATTTGGAGGTCATAACTCATGTATCATTCTTTCAAAATTTTCATAAATTAGTAGACTAATTTTTAACCAGATTATATTCTAATAAATTAGTTATGACTGATAAATCCTTCGTTCATTTACATAATCATTCGGAATTTAGTTTCATTGATGGCAGTTCACTTCTTCCATCAATGGCATCTATTTGCAATAAATTAAAAATGCCTGCAATTGCTTTAACTGATCACGGAAATATGTATGGAGCAGTTGATTTTTATAATGCCTGTAAAAATAAAAATGTTAGGCCAATTATTGGGTGCGAGTTTTATGTTGCTCCAAAATCAAGATTTGAAAAAGACCCGAGCTACACTTATGACCACCTGACTGTGATAGCGAAAAACAATAAAGGGTATTCTAATTTAATTAAATTAGTATCCATAGGTAATTTGGAAGGTTTTTACTATAGACCAAGAATAGATAAAGAAGTACTTAAAGAGTACTCTGAAGGACTAATTGTACTTTCTGGGTGTCCTTCAGCAGAATTATTTAAGAAAATTATTTCAGGAGATGAAAATTTAATTCTTGAGACTATCAATTGGTATAAAAATGTTTTTGGAGATGATTATTATTTAGAAATCATGAGACATGAGCATATTGAAAATCAAGAAAAAGTTAACAAATGGATAATTGAAAATCATAAAAAGTTAAACATAAAAATCGTAGCTACTAATGATAATCATTATGAGACTAAGAATGATTATGAAAAAGAAATATTATTAAAAAATGTAAGGTCTGGAAGCTCAAATCCAAGATCAGATATTTTAGAAGATAATAGCTACTATATCGCAAGCCCAGAAGAAATGAGAGAGAAATTTAAAGATGTCCCAGAGTCTTGTGATAATACTTTAGAAATTGCAGAGAAATGCCATGTCACAATTGATTTCTCAAAAACAATGATCCCAGAATTTAAAACACCAGATAACAAAAACTCTTTCGAGTATTTAAAAAAGTTATGTCAGGAAGGTTTAGAAAAAAAATTTCCAGCTCCAGATGAAAAAATAATAAAAAGGCTTGATTATGAATTATCTGTAATAAAAGCTACTGATTTTGCTGATTACTTTCTAGTAGTTTGGGATATATTCAAATTTGTTAATAGTAAAAAAATATTAACCACCCTAAGAGGGAGTGCAACTGCCAGCTTAGTACTTTATTGTTTAGACATAACAAAGATTGATCCGGTTAAAAACACATTAGTTTTTGAAAGATTTTTAAACATTGAAAGAAAAGAAATGCCGGATATCGATATTGATTTTCAGGATGATAGAAGAAAGGAGGTTTTAGAATATTGTACTGAAAAATATGGCTATGATCATATTGCGCAGATTATTGCTTTTAGCAAAATTAAAGCTAAAGGTTCATTAAGAGATGCTGGAAGAGTTATGAATCTTCCTTTAGCATTTGTTGATAAAGTTGCTAAATTAGTTCCAAACCGAGATCCTGCAAAACCTACTTCAGATATGACACTTGAAAAAGCACTTAATTTAAGTCCTGAATTAAGAAGAGAATATGATTCAAATGAAGATGTAAGGAGTCTATTTGAGAGTGCCTTAAAAATAGAAGGTTCTGTTAGAAATATTCAAACTCATGCAGCTGGAGTAATAATTTCTAAGGACCCTCTTGACAACACTGTTCCAATCCAAAGGCCTCCAATAAGTGATGCTGATGCACCGCCATTAACGCAATATGAAATGTTTGCATTGGCAGACCTTGGATTATTGAAGATGGATTTTTTAGGTTTATCCAACTTAACTATTATTGATCAAACTATTAAAATGATACATAAGAAAAAAGGTGTCTCAATAGATTTAGATTCTATTCCCAAAGATGACAAAAAAACTTTTCAGCTGCTAAGTAATGCAAAAACATCTGGTGTTTTTCAGCTTGAAAGTTCGGGAATGAAAAGATATATAAAGGATTTAAAGCCCACATCGGTAAATGATATTTCAGCGATGATTGCATTATATAGGCCTGGGCCAATGGAACATATTTCAACATTTATCGACTCTAAACACGGAAAAATACCCATTAAATATCCTCATCCGTCTTTAGAAAATATTTTAAAAGAAACTTATGGAATTATTGTTTACCAAGATCAAGTCTTGCTTATTGCTCAATCAATTGCAGGTTATTCTTTAGGCGATGCTGACAGATTTAGAAAAGCTATGGGGAAAAAAATTCCTGAAGTTATGCTAGAAGAAAAGGATAAATTTATGAGGGGAACTTTGGAAAATGGTTTCACTAAAGAGCTTGGCGAAAAAGTCTTCGAGCTTATAGAGCCTTTTGCAGGATATGCTTTCAATAAAGCACATAGTGTTAGTTATGGAATGATCGGATATTGGACGGCTTATTTTAAAGCGAATTATCCAGATATATTTATGTCAATTCTTATGAAAAATTCTGCAGATGATAAGGAAAAAATATCCAGCCTTATTTCTGAATGCAATTCAATGGATATCTTAATATCAAGGCCAAATATTAATAGGAGTGAAGTTGATTTCGATCCATATGTTGATGAATCAGGAAAAAAATATATTAGTTATGGATTAGGAACTATTAAAAATATTAGTTCAAGTTCCATGGAGGTCCTAGTCAAGGAAAGAAATAAGAATGGCAAATTTAAATCTCTGGAAGACTTTATTTCTCGGATTTCTAAAAATCCTTTAACAAAAGGTTCATTGGAACCATTAATTAAAGTGGGCGCATTTGATGATATTGAAACCAGAGAGAAGCTTTTACCTTCACTAGATAAGATTATTCAGGAAATTTCTAAAAGAAACCAATTAGAATCAAGTGGCCAAGCAAACATGTTTGATCTATTAGGTGATGAAGTTAAGGTGCCTATGAATTTAGATTTACTTGAAACAGAGGTAGATTATAAAGAAAGAATGTTTTGGGAAAGAGACTTAATGGGGACTGCATTAAGCGATAATCCAATAAATAAAAAAATTGAATCTTATTCAAATACTCATGCTGTATTCTTCGGGCAAATAAATTCTAAAAAATCTTATGAGCAATTAAAAACAATTGGGCAAGTTTTATCTGTCACTAAAAGAACTACTAGAGCCAAAGAACAATTTATAATATGCGAACTAGGCTTATTGGATAACTCAATGGAACTTGTAATATGGCCAGACAAAATGGAGGCTTCACAATATTTATGGGAAACAGGAACATATTTGGAACTAGATGTAAAAACTAATTTAAGAAATGGATCTGTAAATATGATTTTTGAAAAAGGTAAAAAATTTGAATTTGAAAATCAAGATTTAGAAGAATTTGTTTCGGGTAACGAAAATACAGTTGTTGATAATAAGCCTAAAGATGAATTAGATCTCCCCTTAATTGAATCAAACTATGATGAAATGGATAATATTAAGGAAAAAAAGGAAGTCATCACCAATATTAATGAACCAATTAAAATCAACGAAAATTCTCAGCAAATTGATAAACAATTTAAAATTGAATTTATTGGTTCTAAAAATTTAATTGAAGATAAATATAAATTTGAAGATGTTATAAAACTTTTATTAGAAAACAAAAATGATAATGAAAATAGTAATGTTTCTATAGAAATTTTTTATGAAGAGGAAAGTATTGAGCTTGAATTACCTCTATCTATAAACTATTCAGCTGAACTAAAAACAAGATTAGATTCAATAATAGGTAATCACAACATTATTATTACTTAGAATATTATCTAT
>JACETA010000028.1 GCA_013911545.1 Chloroflexota bacterium
ATAATACACAGATAAAGTGTACATTTTAAATCATATGGATGATAAAATACTATATGTATTGTATTGAATTTATCCTAATTGGAGTATTGAAAAAAATGGCAAAAAAACAAAATATAAATCAAATCGAGCAAATACTTAATGCAAAAAAAAGAAAGTTGCCAGTATTACCTTTGGTATTCTTATCATTTTTTATAGCAATAATTGCAATGTTATATTTTGACATATTTAATCTGTTTGGTGACGAAATTAAAGAGGTGCAATATAAAAATGAATATGTGGTTGTTGAGAAAGCAAATATGGCAACTACTCTTACATCTTCTGGTACAGCCAAAGAAGGGTCGCTTTCAAATTTATATTCAAATTCTTCATCTGAAGTTACAAGTGTAAATTTCGATGTTGGTGATGATGTAAAGAAAGGGGATGTAATAATTTCCTTCGATGACGAGGCTGCTATAAGAAATCTTGAAATTGCAAAATCAAATCTTGCGCAAGTTAATTATACTCTAGAAGAATTAGAAAATAGCCCTTCTGAACTAGATAAATTATCTGCAAGCCAAACTGTAAAAAGTTCTGAACAGCAAGTTGAAATTTCAAAACAACAACTTCAGAATGCTAAAATTAATCTTGAAAATTTGCTCAACCCTCTTGATTCAGCACTTAATTCGGCTACTGCAAATTTAGTTTCTGCCCAATCAGCAGTTGTGAATGCTAAAAACGCTATTGATAATGCATACGTTGAATTACTAGATTCTCAAAAAACATATTGCGAAACCCGCTTAACTGATGCTCAATTTGAAGATCAAAAAGCTCCTGTTTGTTCTTCTGATGCGTTACCGATAAGTGAATCAAACCTCTCAAGGTTATTAGATGATATTAAATCTGAAAATGATCCAACTGCAATTAGAGTTACTGCAACAAAGTCATTATTATTAGCAAATTCCAACTATACGAATTCATTAAAGACATTAGAAAATACTGAAAGTAGCTTAAAAACGTCCCAAGCAAATTTAACTGCGATAACTTCTCCTTCTAAAAATGATATTGATCAGGCAGAGACAGCTATACTTGTTGCTGAATCTTCTTTGTCAGCTTCTCAAATTTCACTTGAATCTGCTCTTCAAAACCAAAAAGACATTCTGAATGGTTCGTCAGAATATCAAATTAATAGACAGATAGAAATTGTATATTCAGCTGAATTATCAGTTCAAGAGAACCAAAAAATTGTAGATTCACTTCAAGTTAAATCTCCTAGAGATGGGATTGTTGGTCAGATAAATGTTTCATTGGGAGATAAAGTAGGTGCTGGAACATTATTAGGTATTGTTAGTGATATAACATCAATATCAGTAGATTTGTCGATTTCGGAATCTGATCTTGATGGCATCAAAGAAGGTTTAGTTGGGCTAGCAATTTTTGATTCCATTCCTGACCAGCCATATATTGTTAGAGTTACAAATTTAAGTATGATTCCTAATATTAACCAAGGTATCGTTTCCTATCCTGTAAAAGCAGATATTTTAACTACTAGAGAAATTGCTTCTGCATTGCCTGTATTAGCAAAATATGCTTCAGGCATTTCTGGAGCATCATCGCTTTCTAGTTTTTTACCTTCAAGTTCCAATTTGCCATCAAGCGGATCTGGTATACGTCCTCAAATTGACCCTTCAAATGTAGATATAGAATGCTTGAGAGATAAATTTGGTGATGATTTTGAATTAAATGATTTCTCTCCAGAAATGATTCAAAAAATTGGAAGTTCCGGATGTTTAGATGACTCTTTGATGGATAGAGTTGCAAGTCCAGGGGCAATATTTGACCTAATAGAACAATTTTCGCCTAGCAAACTACCTGTTGCTGGTATGGGAGGTAACGTAATTTTATTAAAAGACCTTAAAGAGGATTTAATACTTATTCCTTCAAAAGCTATTAAGAGAAAGGGTAGAGATGCATATGTAATTAAATCTGTAGGTGATATTGAAGAAGAAGTTTTAGTTAAATTAGGTGAAACTGATGGAGAAAGAACTTCAATTATTGACGGGCTAAATGAAGGTGATGTGGTTATTATGAAATTCGAGGTAAATGAAAAAGAAAGTATTATGGGTAATTTTAGAGAAGGTGAAAAACCTGCAACCCAAGGACCTCCAAGCCCACCAAAAAGTTCAGGCTTTAGAAATAATGCTGGTGACCAATGATTCAGCTTAAATCTGTAAATAAGATATATGAAACAGAAGCTGAAAAAGTTCACGCCTTAAAATCTATAAATTTAGAAATAAAAAAAGGTGAATTTATTTCTATAATGGGTCAGTCAGGTTCAGGTAAAACAACATTAATGAATATACTTGGGTGCCTTGATAACCCAACTTCTGGAGAATATGAGATTTTCGATAACGATATCTCTAAATTAAACGACGATCAAAGATCTATATTGCGTGGAAAATTATTTGGGTTTGTATTTCAAAGCTACAATCTTTTACCTAGATTAAGCGCCGTTGAGCAAGTTGAGTTGCCTTTAATTTACCAAAACGTTAGCGATAGAAAACAAAAAGCTCTTAAAGCTCTTGATATGGTTGGTTTAATTGATAGGGTTGAATTCAAGCCAAGCCAATTAAGTGGAGGTCAGCAACAAAGAGTTTCAATAGCAAGGTCATTGGTTGTAGAGCCTCAGGTTGTTCTAGCTGATGAGCCGACAGGCGCATTAGATATTGCGACAGGCACAGAAGTTATGAATACATTAAAAAATCTTGTAAGAAAAGAACAAATAACCGTGATAATTGTTACCCATGAATCTGATGTTGCTGCTTTTACTGATAGAACAATATCAATAAGTGACGGGAAAATAATTAAGGACAAAAAAAATAAATGAACATTCTAGATCTAATTTTTATGTCTTTTAGGGCCATCCTTTCCAATACCCTCAGAAGCTTGTTAACAACTTTAGGGATTATTATTGGGGTAAGTTCCGTAATAATTTTGATGTCTATCGGGCAAGGTGCTGTAAAAGGTGTGATTGATGAATTAAGTGCATTAGGTACAAATCTAATCTTCATTGAACCTGGCTCTTCTGAAGAAGATGGTCAAAGGGGTGCGGCAGGAACGGCTATCACATTAACAAGGGAAGATGGTGAAGCAATACTTGATTCAAATATTAAAGGAATTGAGAGACTTACTTCAATGATTGACTTTACTGCCCAAGCTATAACCTCTTCTAATAATGTCGGAGTTCAAGTTGTTGGTACAGAATATACATATTCTGAAATTAGACTTTTAGATTTGGAAGAAGGAAGATTTATTGATTTTGATGATGTTGATAAAAAATCTTTAAATATTGTTTTAGGAAATAGTATTTCTAAACAATTATTTCCTGATGAATCTTCAATTGGTAAAAATGTAAGAATTTCTATAGCTGGAGGAAGAATATTATTTAATTTTAGAGTGATTGGCGTTTTATCCGAAAAAGGTGCAGGGGTAGGAGTTGATGAAGATAATGCAGTATTTATACCAGTATCTACACTTCAAGCAAGAATAAGCTTTATTAAAAATCCTACTGGTGAGACAAACGTTAATAATATTATTATTCAAACTTCAGATGGTGCCGATGAATCTGTAATCAAAGACGAAATATCAAATGTGTTACTAGCTAGACATAATGTGTCTAATCCTGATTTTATAGTTGAAAGTCAAAAGGATCTTATTGGAGCAGCATCTGATATTGCCAATATACTATCTTTACTTCTTGGAGGAATAGCTGGAATATCATTAGCTGTTGGAGGGATTGGGGTAATGAATATTATGCTTGTTTCTGTAACTGAAAGAACAAGAGAAATTGGCATAAGAAGGGCAGTTGGTGCAACAAAAGGGGACATTATTAAGCAATTTGTTTGGGAAGCTTTAACTCTGAGTTCGTTAGGTGGAATAATAGGAATTATAATTGGGTCTGCAATATCTGTTGCTCTTGACGGGCAAATTCAATTTGATGATTTTACAGTAAGAACTGTTATTCAGCCATGGAGTATTGTAATTGCCTTTGCTGTTTCTTTTGCTATAGGTTTGATAAGTGGTGTTTATCCTGCTTATAGAGCATCAAAACTAGATCCAATACTTGCACTTAGAAACGAATAGTCATAAAAGATTTCTTTTTCTAAATTGCAATATTGAAAAAATAAAAAATATTAAAGTCACAATTACAAATGGCAACCAATGCCAACTATGAATTCCTAATTTTAATGGATCGCCACTTTTATAGTAATAGAACAGTGAAAAGTATTTAGTAAAATCTAATGAATCTACTAGAGGGGCAATATTTGCAATAAGATAGGATATTAATGCAAATCCTCCTGCAATAGCAATTGCATTTGTTGAATTACCATTTAAAGTTCCAAAGTACACAGAAATCATTCCAAATGAAATCCCCATAAGAAAAAGATTTAAGCAAATAGCAAATAAACCTTCAGCAGAAATATTCTCGGAAAATAGTTTGCACATTATAAAATAAGAGACCCAATGAACCGCTGATATAAAGAAAGTTTTTGAAATCATTGATAAAATTTTTTGGGTTATAAAACTTTCTCTTGTTATTGGGGTTGATAGTATTATATCTAAGCTCTTGACACTTTCTTCATTGGCAGTAGATTTTCCGCCTGAATTCACTGCTACAGATATCGCAAATATTGGGGCCATAATTGTGAAAATTTGAGCATTTAAAAAACCTTCTATACTGCCAAAATCAATTCCAGATTCACCTGCAATAAATTGTGTAAGAGCCTTAGGGAAGCTATCAAGAACTGTTTGAAATGCGTTTAGCTCAATTGAAGATAATACAAATATTATATATAAAGCTAATAAAGAAATTCCTATGATCCAATAAATTGCTGCTTTCCTGAAGTCCCAAAGTGATTTAAGAAAAATACTACTTAACATTTTTCTTCCTTTTTTTATAAAATGAAAGAAATATTTCTTCTAGATCAGGCTCTATGGTTTTGAAAGACATCACTTTGTTCTCAGCAATTTTTTTAATAAATTTATTAACATCTCCTTCAACATCAAATATATATTTTTCACCTGATTGAATTATATTTTTTACTCCAACAGATTTTCCAAAACTTCTTATTTTTATTTCATTTTTAAATATAATTTCAAATCTGTTCACAGCCATAGATTTTAATTTTGCCATTGTGTTTTCGGTAACAATTCTTCCATCTTTAATTATTGCGATTCTGTCGCACAACATTTCTACTTCAGGCAAAACGTGAGATGATATGAAAATTGTTTTACCTTTTTCTTTATATTCAAGAATCAGTTCATCAAAAACCTGTTGTTTTAGTGGGTCAAGACCACTTGTAGGCTCATCTAAAATAAGTATTTCTGGGTTATGACAAAATGCTTGAATAATACCAATTTTTTGTTTATTTCCTTTTGATAAATTTTTTGCTTTTTTACTTAAATCAAGATCAAATTTTTTAGATAATTCTTTTGCATATTTTTCATTTTCAGGCATGCCCCTAAGGTAGAGCATGTGTTTCAAAAATTCAGAACCTGTCATATTTTCATATGTTGTAAACTCGCCAGGCAAATACCCAATTAATGACCGAATTTTTAAGTAATCTAATTTAGAATCCAGCCCATTAATCGTTATGTTTCCACTTGAAGGAAATATGAAATTAAGCATGCTCCTCATTGTGGTACTTTTTCCTGCTCCGTTTGGGCCAATCAGACCAAATACTTCACCTTCGTTTACCTTAAAGGATACATTTGAAACAGCTTTAAAGGAGCCATAAAATTTAGTCAATTTATTTACTGATATTTTTTCGGACATTTTCTTATTTTATACTTCTAACTTATAAGTTCCAACACCCTTAAAAGCTTTCCATATTATGATTACAACAATGCACGAGATTACTCCTCCAACAAATAAAGCGTTTCTTGTGCCAATTAATTCTGAAGTAACGCCAATTTCAAAGTGCCCAATATTATTTGCGGTCATAGCCGCCACAGAATGCAAGCTTACAGCTCTCCCTCTTAAGTGGTCAGGAGATGTTAGCTGTACTATTGCTTGCCTGACAGTCATGCCAATTGCGTCAGTTGCTCCTAATAGAGTAATAACTAGTGCTCCAAAAAATAAAGAAGTTGATAAACCAAAAAAAATTAAAAGGATCCCATAAATCATTGTAGCGCCTAAGACAAGCAAGCCTTTGGATTTTACTTTGGACAGAAAAACAACTAAGAAAGATCCTGCTATTGCACCAATAGAATTAAATGCTGTAAGAATTGATACTACAGCTGCTCCACCTTTAAAAAGCCTATCGGCAATTAAAGGCATTATCTGCCTATAAAAACTAACAACAGTAACTCCAATATCTAGCAGGTAAAGCCCAGGTAGTATTGGATGCTTTCTTACATATATGAAACCTTCAATTATATTTTTTAATGGGCTCATTTTATTTTTATTTTTAATATAGTTATCATTTTTTATTAGTATGCCTGTTATGACAGAAATAAGCGCAGCAATACTTCCAATTAATAATGGATATGATGCCCCAACAGATACTGTTAATATCCCAAAAAGAATTGGGGCTAAAACACTTCCTATTTGCATTGTTGCAGTATTAGCAGCAACAGCATTTATAAGTAAATTTTTAGGCACAAGATTTGCAGTTAATGCAGATCTTGCTGGACCGCCAATTGTAGAATTAATTGATAATAATGCTGTTGCAATATAAATATGCCATTCATTTAGCACCTCTATAAAAGATAGGTAAAAAAGTAAGAAAATAATTATTGTTCCTATTGACTGGGTTATTACTATTATTGTTGTCCTTTTAAAAAAATCTGCAAGAACGCCACCATAAAGAATTGATGGTAACTGAAAAAATAGTTGAATAATACCTAGCATTCCTAAACTTAAACCAGATCCAGTTATTTCATAAAGAATAAAACCAGTAGCAATTATCCTCAATTGCATTGATAACATTGTTGTTAAACCAGAAAGCCATAAAAGAAAATAATCTCTTATTAAAAAAATTTTCCAGAAATTATTATTTGAAATATTTAAATTCATTAGAATATTAATTCTTAAATGAATCTATAAAATCTAAAATTAAATTATTTACAGACTCTTTATTTGGTGATTCAGCGTATATTCTAGCTAGAGGTTCTGTCCCTGAAAGTCTGATTAAAATCCATTCGTTATCTTCAAAGTTAATTTTAATACCATCTTTTCTATCAATAGATTTTATTTTTTTACCTAAGATTTTTTTTGAATCATAATTAATAATAAAATCACTATATTTTTTTAATAAATCATTATCAAGTACTATATCTGAGCGTTTATAGAAAAATCTCCCATATTTTTTTATTAAATCTGGCACCAAATCAGAAGATTTTATTTGAGATGAAATTAATTTCTCAATAACTAATAAGGAGCTTACAATTCCATCTCTTTCAAGTAAGTGTTTGGAATATGAATAGCCCCCACTTTCTTCTCCTCCTAGAATAGAATCATTTTCTTCCATGTTTGGGGCAACATATTTAAATCCAACTTTGGTTCTAAAACATCTAATATTATATTTTCTGGCGATTACATCAATCATAGATGTCATAGATACTGTGGTTGATATATTTTTGATTATTTTTTTATTTCCTAAAACATGATCAGATATAATACAAAATGTAAGTGGGGCTTCTATGTAATTTGATTTATTGTCTATAACACCAACCCTGTCAGAATCAGCATCGAAAGCAAAGCCAATATCAGCTTTTGATTCACTTATCTTTAATTTAAGATCAGATAAATTTTCTTCTATAGGCTCAGGTTGTTTCACTCCGGGAAAAGAAGAGTCATTATTGTTATTTATTTCATTGATTTTAATTTCACTTTTGCCAATTATCTTTTCTAAAATTGACTTTGATGTACCATTCATACAGTCTACAATTAAACTTAATTTTGAATTTTTAATTTTATCTAAATTAATAATTTTTCTTATTGAATTTATATATTCTGATATTAAATCTGTGACCTGAATTTGTTTTGAATCAAAAAAATCGAATTTCTTAAATTCTTGTAAATTTATTTTTTCTTTTGAAATAATTTTAGTTAATTTGCTAGCATTATCTTGACTAATAGATTGACCATATTTATTTTTAATTTTTATGCCATTCCATATTTTTGAATTATGACTTGCTGTGATTATTATCCCAAAATCTGCACTTTGATTTCTAACTGAAAAACTAACTGCTGGAGTAGGTATAGGGCAATTACTTAAAATTACTTTAATTCCTTTATCAGCATAAAAGTTTCCAATCTTAGTTGATATTTCCTTGGATAACTTCCTTGTGTCATATCCTATAATAACTTTTTTTAAATTAGGTGATAATTTGAATAAAGAATTAGCTACTAGATAGCAATTTAATGAATTAAAATCTTCTCCGATAATACCTCTCCACCCGTCTGTACCAAACTTGGGCTTTGATGTATTGATGTCCATTATTTCAATTTTTCAATCATATTTAATTCTTCCCAAGGAAGAGTTAAATCATTTCTTCCGAAGTGACCATATGAGGATGTTTGCCTGAAAATAGGCCTTCTTAAATTTAAATTTTTAATTATTCCGTCCGGACTTAAATCAAAATTTTGTTTAATAATATTTACTATTTCATTTTCTGGTATTGAGTTAGTTCCATGTGTATCAGCCATGATTGATATGGGTTCAGAAACTCCAATTGCATAAGATAGTTGAATTTCCATTTTTTCCGCTAATCCAGCAGCAACACAATTTTTTGCTACCCATCTTGCTGCATAAGCTCCAGTCCTATCTACTTTTGTACAATCTTTTCCAGAAAATGCTCCTCCTCCATGCCTACAACTTCCTCCATAAGTGTCTACAATAATTTTTCTTCCAGTCAGTCCTGCATCACCATGAGGGCCACCAATAATAAATTGTCCAGAGGGATTGATTATAAATTTAGTATCTGAATCAAGGAATTTATCTGGTATTGCTTCACTGCAAACTTTTTCCATTAATTCATTTTTAATTTCTTCTTGTGAAATATCTGGATTATGTTGTGTACTTATAATAACAGTGTTAATTCTTACTGGTTTACCATCAGAATCATACTCAAATGTTATCTGGCTTTTGCCATCAGGTCTTATCCATTTTATAGTATTGTTCTTTCTTAATTCAGCCATCTTCCTAGTTATTGCGTGAGAAATTGAAATAGGCAAAGGCATAAAATCCCTGCTTTCATTTGAAGCATAACCTATCATCATCCCTTGATCACCAGCCCCAATCTTTTCATCAGCACCTTTTCTGGATTCTAATGAAGTATCAACACCAGCTTTTATATCAGGACTTTGTGTCCCTAAAGCAATTTTTATTTCACAATTATTACCATCTAAGCCCAGGTCGCCATGATTGTAGCCAATATCAACAATTGTATTTCTGGCTATTTTTTCATAATCGACTTTTGCAGAAGTTGTAATTTCACCTAAAAGTACAACAAGATTCGTTGTGGTAGCAGTTTCACATGCAACCCTTGCATATGGATCTTGTTCCATAATTGCATCTAAAATCGAATCAGAAACTTGATCGCATAATTTATCAGGGTGACCTTCGGTAACAGATTCTGATGTAAGTAGATAACCTTTCATTCTAAGCCTTCCTGCGAAGAACCAGTTCCAAGCTCCCAGCTGTTTAAATATTTTTCTTGTTTAGACTTGAGCTTATCGAAATTTTTTCCAAAAGATCTAATTTTTAATGCTGCTATTTGCTGGTCAACAGATTTAGGTAAAGTATAAACTTCATTATTGAAATTTGTATGATTTTTTACAATGTACTCACTAGCTAAAGCTTGATTTGCAAAACTCATATCCATAACACTGGGAGGATGCCCTTCTGCTGCAGCTAAATTAACAAGCCTTCCTTCTCCTAATACAATTACATGCTTACCTGTTTCGAGTGTATATTCTTCACAGTTTTCTCTTACCCTTCTTCTATTTTCAGTCATTTTTTCAAGGGCCTCTAAATTTAACTCAACGTTAAAATGGCCTGAATTTGCAACAATTGCACCATCTTTCATAACTTCAAAATGTTCTTTATCTACAGCATGCAATCCACCCGTTACAGTAACAAATATGTCTCCTATTTTACTAGCCTCTTCCATGGGC
>JACETA010000029.1 GCA_013911545.1 Chloroflexota bacterium
GTAATAAACTGCGATCAATATAAAATATAGAAGCATCCTAAATTTTTTATTTTTTTCGTTTATGTATAAATTTGTTTCAATAATTATTAGAAAGAAAACTGATATCATAAATAGGAAAAGAAATATTTCCGATATTAAAGCAAAAAAAAGTAATGACATTAATAATAGAGATGTTAATATTCTTTGTTTCATTAATTTATGCCAAATTTTCTATTTCTAAGTGAATAACTTTCAAGTGCTTCAAAAAAATCATATTTTGAAAAATCCGGCCACAAGACTTCAGATGTATAGAATTCGCTATATGCTGATTGCCAGATAAGAAAATTACTCAGCCTGTATTCACCACCTGTTCTTATTATCAAATCTGGGTCAGGAACTTTATTTTTATTAATATATTTATCAAATAAATCTTCAGTGACATCCTTAGAACCAATATCATCTTCTATAATTTCCTTAACGGTATTCACGATCTCATTTCTTCCTCCGTAGTCGAATGCTATTACAAGAGAAATTGATTTATTTTGTTGAGTCTTTTTTTGCGCATTAATTATTTTATTTTTTAAGGGATTATCTAATTTTTCAATACTGCCCTTAATTATTATTTTCACGCCCAACTTATTCAAATTATCAAAATTTTCATTTAAAGATTCTGATAATAATGTCTTTGTAATATAATTTACTTCTAATTTTGGCCTTTCCCAATTTTCAGTTGAAAAAGTGTATATTGTAAGAAATTTAATTCCAATTTCTATAGAAAAATTAACTAAAGATTCAAGATTCTTTGTTCCTTCCTTGTGTCCATAAAAGATAGGCTTTTTGTTTTCTGTGGCCCATCTCCTATTTCCATCCATGATAAAACCTACATGATTTGGCACGGTCAGTTTGCTAGACTTAAAAATTTCTTGAATTTTATCTTTTAAGATTTTACTGGAATCATTATCCAAAATTTTTCAGACTTCCATTAACTCGTTTTCTTTATTTTGAGATATCTGTGAAATATCTTCTATGCTTTTATCAGTATTTTTTTGAATTTCTGATTGAAGTCTTCTGCTATCATCTTGAGATATTTCTCCTTTTTTTTCTGATTCCTTTACTTCATCCATCGCATTTCTTCGTACATTTCTAACTGATATCTTTGCATCTTCGGATTTCTTTTTAACGATTTTAACTAATTCAATTCTTCTTTCTTCTGTTAATGGTGGCACAATTAGGCGTATAACATCGCCATCAATACTTGGGCTTATGCCTATGCCAGATGACTCAATTTCTTTAGAAACCATTTCAATTGCTGATTTGTCCCACAATTGTATAAGTATCATTGAACCATCAGAAACACTTATCTGGCCCAGTTCTGACAATTTCATAGAAGTGCCAAAATAATCTACGTTTATTCCTGTTACTAATCCAGTATGGGCTCTGTTAGTTCTCATTGAGCTTAATTCATTTGTTAAATGATCAACTGAAATTATCATTTTTAGAGATAAATCTTCAAGGAATTCTTTATCATTCATAGTTCCCCCTTTCCATCATGGGTAATAAGAGTTCCAATCTTTTTACCATTAAGGATACCTGACAGAGAGCCTTTATTAAAAATATTAAAAACACTAATTGGCACCTTATTGTCCATACACATTGATAATGCGGTGCTATCTAATGCCTTTATTTGCCTAGACAAAGCATCAAGGTGAGAAATATTATCAATTTTTTTTGCTTCAGGGTTTACTTTAGGGTCAGAATCATAAACACCATCAACATCATTCTTTGACATCATTAATAGATCAGCTGAAATTTCTAATGCTCTAAGTGCAGCTGCAGTATCGGTAGTCATGTATGGATTCCCTGTGCCACCAACAAGTATTACAATCCTGCCTTTTTCTAAGTGCCTAAGAGCTCTCCTTCTAATAAATAATTCTGAAACAGAAGGATTTGATAACGCTGACATAGTTCTGACTGGTATTCCAATTTTTTCAAGAGAATCCTGAATTGCTAAGCCATTAATCATCGTTGCAAGCATGCCTGCTTGATCGGCAACTGACCTATCCATTCCTACTTTTTCATAATCTGCGCCCCTCCAAATATTACCGCCACCAACAACTAATGATAATTTTAAGTCATTATGTTCATCTTTTAATGTATAAATTTCAGAAGCAAGATAGTCAAGAATTTTTTTATCAATTCCAAATTTTTTTGTACCAACAAGAGCCTCTCCACTTAACTTGAGGAGTACCGTTCTGGATGGTCGAGTCATTTTAAGATAAATCGAATTTAATTATTTTTGAAATTTTAATATTTTCACCAACTTTGGAAATCATGGACTTAACCATATCTTCAATTGTCAATGATGGGTCTTTAATAAATGATTGTGAAATTAAAATTTCTTCTTCTGAGGCACTTTCAGCGCCTTCATCATCTGCATAAATGAAATTTGGGCTCATTGCAGCAACCTGCATAGCCAAATCCTTAGTTAGTGCAATAAATTCTTCAGTTCTAGCAACAAAGTCAGTTTCACATTTTAACTCAACCATTGCACCAATTTTGTTACCTGCATGAATATATGATTGTATGACACCTTCTGATGTCTCTCTTCCTGATTTCTTCATCGCATTGGATAGTCCCTGCTCTTTAAGTATTTCCTCAGCTTTCACCACATCTCCATTTGAATCTTCTAAAGCTTTTTTAGCAGCCATTATTCCGGCGCCAGTTTTTTCCCTAACTTCTTTAACTTTTTTTACGTCTATATCCATAAAACTCCTGACTAAAGCTATTTTTCAGATTTTAATTGCTCTTTATTTTTCAATGCTTCTTCATCAAGTTTTTGACTATATTTTTCTCGTCCCATAATAATTGATTCAGAAATATAGTTGGTAATTAATTGAATTGACCTTAATGCATCGTCATTTCCTGGTATAGGAACATCAATTCCACTTGGATCGCTATTAGTGTCAACGATTGCAACTATTGGTATGCCCAATTTTTTTGCCTCATTAACAGCATTGATTTCCATCTCAGTATCAACAATAAATATTACTTCTGGAACTTTTTCAATCCCAACAAGCCCTCCAAAAAACTTTTTTAATTTTTTTGCCTTAGTGGCTAAAACCTGTAGTTCTTTCTTAGTGTTAGTTTTATTATCAGCCTGAGAAACTGTTGATTCAATTGTTTTAAGAGTATCAACTCTAGATTTCATTGTTGGAAAATTAGTAAGCATGCCGCCTAACCACCTTTGATTAACGTAAAGGCTTTCACTTCTAACAGCTTCTTGATTAATGGTTGCAGATGCTTGCAGTTTAGTTCCCACAAACATGCATTGACCACCGTCAGATATAATATCGATTAGTAATTTTCTTGCTTTTTGAAGCTGCTCAAGTGTCTTTTCAAGATCTATTACATGAGATTTGGATTTCTTGGTAAATATAAAATTATCCATTTTAGGGTTCCATTTTCGGGTCGGATGACCAAAATGAACGCCTGCCTCAAACAAGGTTCTTAAATTTATTTCGTTTTCTTTAAGTAAATTTTCCAATTGTTATTTGATTTCTAAAAACTCCGAAGTGGAGTATAGCACAATTAAACTAAATTAGTATAAGTTTTTTAAGTATTTGGGTATTTTTAGGATATTATTTAATTTATGAGTAAATTACTAAATCGTCATACAGTTATTTTTCTACTTATATCCATTGTGATATCAGTAGCAAGTTTTACTATTAATACTAAAGATGCCTCTTACCTTGAGGGGGTATTAAATTTTTCAAGTAATTCCTCAAATATACTTTCATCATTTCTAGATTATTTTGACTTCGGGTACTCATTTATAGCAGGATCTTTAGCGGCAATAAATCCTTGCGGAATTGTTATGTTGCCAGTTTATTTAGCTTTATACATTAACGGAGAAAAAGATGAAAAATCTCCTAGTTTTACAAATAAAATAAATAATTCTATGAAAGTTATTTTTTCAGTTGGCTCTGGTTTCATAATTTTATTTGTTTTAATATCTATCTTAGTTTATTTTTCTCAATCATTACTTGGAGAAATCATTCCATTATTATCAATATTTATGTCGGTTTTGATAATATATTTTGGCATTGGTGAGATTCTAAACAAAAAAACATTTAACTCTTCTTTGATGTCATTGGCAGGTAAAATTGGGAATCCAAAAAATAAAGGGATGATTCCTTATATTTTATTCGGAGTAAGTTACGGGCTTGTTTCAGTTGGATGCGCGTTGCCAATATTTATATCCCTTATAGCCAATACTCTTAATGACAGTTTTTATGAAATTGTTTTTAATTTCGTATTTTATTCACTTGGAATGCTTGCTATTATCAGCATACTAACATTTTCAACTCTATTTTCTATAAATACGTATGGCAAAATAAATAATTTTTTCCGTAAAAATTCTTCCTTAATATTCGGATTATTTCTAACCATTGCGGGAATTTATATGCTTTCATATTGGATAATTGATATAAGATTGTCAGGTTAAATACATCTATTAATTAGTCTTCCAACATTCTCAATATCGACAATCACTTCATCTCCTGGCTCAATTTGACCAGCTGTACCTGAAGTTCCAGTAAAAATACAATCACCTACCTCAAGAGTTACATATTTAGAAATAAATTCAATGGTTTTTGGAATAGACCAAATCATTTCAGATGTATTGCATTTTTGAACAACTTTTTCATTTACAATTCCATTTATCTCTAAATTTTCTGGATCTATGCCATTTACAACATATGGCCCAATTGGAGAAAAAGTATCAGAGGATTTTGCTCTCCACCAACTTTTATCACCTTTTTGCCAATCTCTTGCGCTTACATCATTTCCACATGTATAACCAAAAATAAATTCAAATGCGTTCTTGGCATAAACATTTTTAGCGACCTTTCCTATAACAACAACGAGCTCAGATTCAGCATCAACTTTTTTTGAATCATTGGGTATCTTAATATTTTCATTATGCCCAATTAATGATGAGGTTGTTTTAAAAAAAGGTTCAGGTTGTTTTGGAGGATTTTCACCTTGTAAATGTGAGCCATAATTTTTGGCTAATGCAAGCATCTTGTTTGGCACAACAGGAGGAAGTATTTTAATTTTTTTATCTAAATTAAATTTCTTTCCAGTCTTTATTTGACTTAAAAGAAAATTATCTTGTAATTCATGAACTTCGTTATTTTCTACAACGCCGTAAAAGTTTCTATCTTCAAAATTAAATCTTCCAAATTTCAAAATTTCCTCCTTAAGTAATTACAAATATGATGTATATCAATTAATATTGTAACTGATGAAAACAAATTTAAAAAAAATACTCAGCCTTCAAAAAGTGTTTAAATCTTATGAGAAGAATATTGTAATAAATAATTTTTCTATAGATATAGATTATGGAGAGAGTGTTGGGGTTTATGGAAAAAATGGTTCAGGCAAATCTACAATTTTAAAAATTTGCTGCGGTTTACTTAAACCAGATTCTGGAAATATTAGAGTTATGGGTAAATCATTTAATTCTTTGCAAGAAAGCTTATTAATTAAAAGTAGAATGGGGGTTATGCTTCATGATGATATGTTATATCCACAATTAAGCGTGAAGGAAAATCTTATTTTTTATTCTAGAATTCTCGGAATAAAGGATATTTTTGAAAATATAAATAAAATATCATCAATTTTAAAACTTGAAGAATATATGAACGTTCAAGTAATTAAATTATCGAACGGAAATAAAAGGAGGGCGAGTTTAGGAAAATCCCTTCTTAATAATCCAGACATACTTATAGTTGATGAGCCCGAATCTAATTTAGATGACAATGGGAAAGAAATAGTTTCTAAAATTTTTAATGAAAGAAGAGATAAGGGCTTAACAAATTTTTTTAGCACCCATTCAAAAAAATTCCTTAAAGAGTGTTCTAGCAAAACAATAAATTTAAAGGTGTAATGGAATTATGATTAATTGGCTAAAAGTTTTATTAATTTTAATTAAAAAGGACTTAAAAATTGAAATGCAGTCCAAAGAGACAATAGTCACATTATGTTTGTTTTCGATGGTAATAATTACAGTATTTGCATTAACAACAGAAAATAATTCTTTAATAAATCAAAGTTTCGGGTCTGGAATTATTTGGTCATCGGTTATATTTGCTGGATCCATAGCAATGGTTAAATTTTTCTACCATGAAGAGCAAAATAAAACTTTACAATCCCTAATCCTGATGCCAATTCCATCTGAAATAATTCTTTTTTCTAAATCGATAACATTTTTATTATTTTTATCTATTTCTGAAATCATTATTTTTTTGATTTCCACGGTTCTGTTTAATTTAAATATATTCACATTTAATATATTAATTGCATCTTTAATTTTTAATATTGGCTACTCATTTGTTGGTTCTTTTTTTGGGGTGATAGCATCAAAATCTTCTAGCAGGGAAATCTTATTGACTATACTTTTAATACCTATAATAATCCCTTTATTAATGTTTATTATAGCTATAACAAATGATTCAATATCCAACAATTTAGAAAGCAATTTTCAGACATGGCTTAGTGTTGGGATAAGTTTTGACATAATTTTTTTGATTTTATTGTCATATTTATTTGGAAAAATACTAGAAGAGTGATATAAAAATTGAGATTAAAAATATGATAAGACAATTTTATATAACTATTACTGGGCTAGCTTTCATTTTTTCTTTATGGATGATTTTTTTATGGGCTCCTACAGAAATTAATCAAGGCCAAGTTCAAAGAATACTTTATCTTCATGTTCCCTTTGCATGGGCTTCTATGGTGGCAATAATTGCAATAGCAGTAACAAGTTTATTATTTTTGATTACTAAAAATGATAAATGGGATAATTTATCTCAATCACTTGCAGAAGTTGGGTTGGTATCCGCAGTTGTTATGTTGTTTTCTGGGATAGTGTGGGCTAAGCCGGTTTGGGGAGTTTGGTGGACTGGAGAAGCAAAGCTTACTACAGCGCTTGTATTATTTTTCATTTATTGTGCATATATACTTTTTAGAAATTATTTCCCTCCGGGGAATGCCAGAAACAGAATTGCAGCAATCATAGCTTTGATTGGCGCAATAGATAGTCCCATTATTTATTACGCAGCACAAATTTGGGAACAAAATCACCCAAAGCTTGTTGTTGGCCCTCTAGCATCTGAAGAGTCTAGCTTAAGTGGAGAAATGGTTATCACACTATTAGCTTGCGTACTTACAGTTACATTATTATTTATTGGTCTAGTATGGACCCAATACCAAACTAACAATCTTCAAAGGAGAAGGAATGTATAAGTTTTTATTTTCAGTAATTATGATGTGCTTAATTGTTCAACCTGTTAATGTATTTGCTGATGATCATGGAGATTTGGTTTCTGGAGTAATAAATGCCATCTCTGTTGATGAAGATGGTCAACTTGAAGGAATATTGTTAATGACTAGCGACGGTCAGTTTTTAAATATAGATATAAAGTCCGGTGAAAACCCTACTGAATTTGGCCTTGATAATATTGCTGGTGAAAGATGGACAGGAAATCAAAATGATGACTCCAAAGAAGTTGTGTTGAAGTTGAAGGATCATCAAAAAAGATTTATACCTATAACGATTTTGCATAATGAAGGTCTCGCTAAAGAAATAGTAGATATGGAAAAAAGGGATGTTTCTAGCAACCTTAATTTTTTGTTTGCTTGTTTCGCAGTAGCCTGGGTAGCATTTTTTGGTTATTTAATAATAATTAATGGAAGAATAAAAAAATCTTTGCCTAATGGATAACAACTCAAATCAATCTACACCACAATTTGTTACATCTAGATTTAAAATAATTATTGCTTTTATTGCTATAACAATCGCTGTTTTATATTTGATAATAGCCAGCTTCAGTTCAGCTACAACTAATTATATGAGCGTTGAGGATGCAATAAGCAAACCTGATAGCGACAATTTAAATTTAGGAGTTATCGGAAAGTTAGTCCCCAATACATTTAGAAGGTCCACTGACGGACTAACAGCTTATTTTTCTATAAAAGATGAATCTTCTGAAAAACAAATGTCTGTTTCATATTCTGGTGAAATAGGAGAAATATTTTTTAACGAAAATGCAGAAATAATTATCCAGGGGACAATGGGTGGGGATGGTGTATTTAAGACTAATGCATTATCAATAAAATGCCCTTCAAAATACGTTGACAACTTAGAAAACGAAGGAGATTATAGTTGAAAAAACAAGAAATAGATCGGGATAAATATTTTTTAAACCCAGATATATGGTCAGCTGGCGGAGTTGTTTTAAGGAACGTTAACAATAATATTGAGGTAATAATCTGTGAAAGATTCTCTGAAAATCTTATAGCGCTTCCTAAAGGAAAACCTAATTTAGGTGAAGATGAAAAATCTACTGCCTTAAGAGAAGTAAGGGAGGAAACTGGGGTGAATGTAAAAATCAAAGGAAAAATAAAAGATATATTTTATTCTTTTAAAAACGGAGATAATGATATTAATAAAAAAGTTGTTTTTTACCTAATGGAGCAAATTAGTGGTGACACTAGTAAACACGATACTGAATTTGATAAAGTATATTGGGAACAAACGGGCTCTGCCTTGAAAAAATTAACATATCAGGGAGAAAAAGATGTATTGGAAGAAGCTATTAAATTGGCCAAGAGTTTCTGAAAAAAATAAAGATGTATTTATTGAAGGAAAAAAAATAAACCTTCGAAATAAGAAAATCGAGGATGCTGAACTCGATTATGAATGGAGAGTTGATCCTGAATTATCTGCTTTAGATGCAACAGTTCCCATTAATATTTCGCTAAGAGAATTTAGGGACCACTTAAAAGATGAAATAAAATACCCTGTCCCATGGTCAGTTAAATTTGGAATAGAAAATAAAGAAGGTAGGCTCATAGGCAATGTTATGTACTACGACATAGATCCTATAGATAAAGAGGCAGAAGTAGGAATAATCATAGGCGAAAGAGAGTTTCAAGGAAGGGGCTTTGGTTCAGACGCTTTAATAACATTAAAAGATTACATTTTTAAAAGTACAAACTTAGAAAAATTATACCTCCATACTTTAACAACAAATGACAGGGCAAGAAAATCGTTTAAGAAGGCCGGATTTAATGAGATCGGTGAAGTTAGAAAAGACGGAATGAATTTTATCAAGATGGATTATAAAAAAATTAAATAATGAATTTTTCAGTCATCAAAGTATTCACTAAAATCATCATCGTTTGATTTACTGGGTTCTATTCCTGACAAATAATCAAATTTATCATCTTCATCAACTTCACCAGCTTTATCTTTTTTAGATATTGAGCCAAACGCAGGCAAAATAATTTTTGGTTTGTCGGAATCTTCAAACTTTATTAAAATTTCCTCTTCTTCATTTTCCTTTGTTATATTTAATATAACCCCTTCTCCAAACACCTTATGCACAACAACATCCGAAACAGCGAAATTATCATTCAATTTTTTCTTTTTTACCTTAGATTTAAAATTATTTTTATTAAATTTTCGATCAACAAATATTATCTCTCCTGAATTAGAGTATTCAGCCGTCTTGAATAAATTATTAGGTATTTCAGATAAAAATTGAGAAGGCATCTGAGATTGAGAAAACATATTTTTACCTGAATTGTTCCATGTAAACCTTTGGCTGCAATTAGTCATGTACAGCCTTTCTTTGGCACGGGTGATTCCAACGTAACAAATTCTCCTTTCCTCCTCCATTTCTGATTCATTTTCTAGAGATCTTGCATGAGGTAATAAACCTTGTTCAAAACCAATAATAAATACAACCGAGTACTCCAAACCTTTTGCTTGATGGAGCGTAATTAGTGTGATCTTTTCTTCCTCATCTCCACCTGATTCTGAGGTATTAATATTTTCATCGTTAGAAACCAAGGCAAACCTTTGAACAAATTCTAAATTTTTTAAATATGGATCCTCTATCTCAAAGCCGAGTTCTCTTGACTTTATGCGCAG
>JACETA010000003.1 GCA_013911545.1 Chloroflexota bacterium
GATATAGTCAACCCTGAGGTTATAAAAATTGGCGGAATTGGCGGGGCTGTTAAAGTGGCAAATATTTGCTCTTCCTTTGAAGTAGATTTAGCATTTCATAATGCAGAAAGTCCATTAAAAACTATGACAAACTTACAGCTTTGTGGAGCAATCAAAAATATTTATATCCAGGAATGTTTTGATGAATTTAACGCAGATTGGATTGAGGAATTATTTCCAAATTATGAAAAAGTTAAAAATGGATATTTATCTATTCCAGATAGGCCCGGATTAGGAATATCAATTAACGAATCAGTTGCTAAAGATCATCCTTATAATAAGAGTAATTTTTTAAGAATGTTTAAGCCTGGCTGGGAAAATAGAAAAGGGGCTAGCGGGTCAGAATAAATTTAGAATTGAGCCTAGCTCTTTAACGTGATCAATTTCAAAGTCAGGTTTATTTTCTAGAGGGTAACTTCTTGCCATTCTAATCCATGCTGTTTTCATTCCAACAGATTGTGCACCTATAATATCAGTCTCAGCAGTATCTCCAACAAAGAGAATTTCTTCACAAGGTAAATTAATTTTCTTTGAAGCCTCAATAAAAACTTCTTTGCATGGCTTATGGCACCCAAAGTCTCCAGAAACAATATAAAAGGGGGCAAGATTACCTACTCCAGATCTTTTCATTTTTTCATGCTGATATTTATATCCATTTGTTAAAACCCCCCAAGGAAATTTGATTCCATTTAATTTTTCCAAATGTTTATTTGCTTCTAAATCTGGTTTTACAGATTTAACGATTGAATCCCAAAAAAAATTAACATAAAAATCATTCTCTTTATTAAGTTCTATTTTTTTTCTTAACTCATTAAATAAATTTTCTTTTTCTGGTGACCATTTTGTAAGCTTGTCTGCATCTTTCATTATTTGAAAAAATGTTTCAAAATCGATGTTGTTCTGATCAACAAAATTTTCATAAAATTTTGTTGTAAATCCAGAATAAAATGCTTCATCTCTGCTTATTAGAGTGTCGTCAAGATCATATATTATTCCTGAAATTTTCATCTTAATGTAAACGTTCTGAATGATTCTGCATATTTCATATTATGCTTTTTTCCATTCTCAGCTTTCCATGCCCTAACTCTTTCAATTGCTTCAGGAGGAACTTGGCTCGTATGAGCTTCCAAAGCTTTTAAAGCAATCTCCATATTTTTGTCTGAAATCTCATTATAATGGTCAGCATCTTCTCTTGACATCACCCAGGCCTCTCGAACTTTATGGGGCTCAAATCCTTCCTCAAGTAACTCAGGAAAAGTTAATCTATCTCTAGCTGTTGGATATATAGATGACAAGGTTGCCTCTCCTGCTGCTATGTGGTCAGGATGAGAAGAACCGTAGTTTTGTCCAAGGGTTCTAAAAGGTGCAGTTGTTATTAAAATGTCAGGCTTGTGTCTACGTATTTCTCTTGTTATATCTTTTCTTAATTCAAGGCTTGGAGTTAAATATGCATCTGGATATCCTAGATACTCTACAGTTTTAAGGCCAAGTATTTTTGCAGCATCTTCTTGCTCTTTGTATCTGATTTCAGTAAGTCTTTCTGGGGTCATTTCAGGATCATCACTTCCTTTACTCCCATCTGTACAAAGTACATAAACAACCTCCCATCCATTACTGCACCATTGTGCAACTGTCCCGGAACAACCATATTCAGCATCATCGGGATGAGCTACAACTACCATTGCTCTTTTATATTCTGGATTTGGATTACTATCTATTGGCATTATTCTACTCTCTCTAAATTTTGCATTTTTAAAAAATATATTATTTTTTCTTTTATTCTATTCATTCTCCAAAAAGCACCTATATGACCAATCCCTTCAATTCCAAATAGTTCACAATCATTAAATTTGCTAGCTGTAGACTCAATCCAATTATAGTATGGATCTTCTAAGCCCGCGAACATAAGGCATGGATTAGAATAATTTTTAATTATGTCCTCGGCTCCACCCCATTCATCTTGAGCCTCATTTGAAAGTTTTAAACCGTTAAGGTCAAATTTTTCTTTTACTATTGGTGATAAATTTTCTTCTTTATAACTAATGATTTTCTTATGGGAATATGGGGGTTTTGAATGCATTCCACCAATAATCATTGAGGTTATTCTGTCTTCATGATTTCTAATTAATTCATAGCAAATCCTGCCGCCCATAGAAAATCCAAATATTGAAAATTTGCTAATACTATTCTCATTTAAAATATTTATTAATATTTCAGATACATAAGATATATAGTATTTATCTATTTCTTTTGGGCATGAACTTTTACCGTGACCGGTATAGTCAAACATTACTAATGTATTATCTTTACTTAAAATATCTACCCAACCCGATTTATGCCAATGAGTTGAGCTGCTCATGTAAGGGTGGGACAAAACTAAAACTGGACCATTTCCAATTATTTCATAATAAAAATTATTATTTTCATAATTAAAAAAAGACATTAACTTAAATCAACTATCTTCATTTTCACTTAATTCACCTGATCTCATATTGAATAACTTATCCCCAAATTTTTTCATTCTTTGGTCATGTGTGGCCAATACAACAGTTGTATTAAATGTTTTGCAAATATCTCTAATTTGCTCAAAAACAATTTCAGTATTTACAGAATCAAGTTGCGAAGTTGGCTCATCAGCAATAAGTATTTCTGGCTTTCTTACTAAAGCTCTTGCAACAGATACTCTCTGCCTCTCTCCACCAGATAGTTCGTAAGGACGATGACTCATTCTATATTTCAAGCCAAGAATTTCTAATATTTCTTCAGTTTTATTTTTTCTTTCTTTTCCACTAATACCTAAAATTCTAAGAGGCAATTCAACATTCTCATATGCTGATAAAAGGGGCATTAAGGCATGAGATTGAAAAACCATTCCTATAGTTTTTCTTCTAAGTTTGTTTAAGTTATTTTTTGAAAATTTTGATATCGAATTACCACTTATTAAAACTTCACCTAAAGATGGAAAATCAATCCCAGAAGCCATATTTAGTAATGTTGTTTTTCCTGCACCAGATGGTCCTGAAATTATAATAAATTCCCCTTTTTTAATTTTTAAATTTACATTTTTAACTGCTTCAATATCGCCACTTGGAATAGTAAAAGTTCTTGAGATTTTTTTTAAATTAATCATTTATTTTTCCTCTTTAAAATTTTATTCAGACTTATTTTTGTCCTTTCAGAAGTTAAACTGGCTTTTGATTCAATTTTTGATTTAGATAATATTTCTTGAGGTATTTGAACTCCACCAAAAGAATCAATTACTACATATTCTTTCTTTGTTTTTTTTGTTTTTAAAACCTCTTTTACTACCTTTCCATCCCTCATACCTATTGAACGATTTACATGATCTTCAATTTTTGGATCATGGGTTACTATAACTACCGTTGTTCCAAAATTTTTATTTACATATCTCATTTTTTCCAAAACCATATCACTTGTTTCGTCGTCCAGTTCGCCTGTAGGCTCATCTGCAAGCAATAATGGGGGCTGGTTAGCCAAGGCAACAGCGATAGCTGAAATCTGCTGCTCACCACCAGAAATATTTTCTGGTAATCTTGAAGAAATTGAACCTAAATTTAAAAAATCAATAAGTTCATTTACTCTTGATTTTCTTTCTTTAGAAGTTAATTCAGAGGACATCATCGGCAATTCAATATTACTAAGTATGTCTAGATAAGGTACAAGATTTTTACCCGTTTGTTGCCAAACAAATCCTACTTCTTTTTTTCTATACTCTACTGCCTCTTTTTGATTTATGCCCAAAAGATCAAATTCTCCGACATTAACATCGCCTGCTGAAGGCGATTCATACCCAGCCAATATATTTAATAATGTTGATTTTCCGCTTCCTGATGCACCAACTATAGAAAGCAATTCGCCATAATCAATGCTTAAATCTACGCCTCTTAAAGCAACTACTTCTAAGTCAGATACTTTAAAAATTTTATATAGCCCTGTGCAATCAATATGAAATTTATTTTCCAATCTTTTTCCTCACTTTAAATTAATTCTCATTGTATCGTTTATTGAAATTTTGAATACTGAAAAAATCGTATAAATTATTATCACGAAAAACAACAGACCTATTGATCCAAAAACAATACTAAAATCAAACCACTCTACAGAATTTATCATTGGAGGAACAAGTGAATTTGAAGATTCAGGGCTAATTAAGTACGGCATAACAGTTGATGATAATCTTGAACCTAAAATTATCCCTAATGCTAAGGCTAATCCTATGACAAGGAATTGCTCTATAGCAATTAGAATAATGATTTGTGATCTTGAAATACCTATGCTTTTCAAAGTTGCAAATTCAAGATTTCTTTTTTTAAATGAAACCCTAGAATGTATTAAGAATCCTACAACACTAACTAAACTTACAGCACCAAATGAAATCAATAGTAATGTCTGCCAACCAGCAAAAACAAGTGGATCAATTTTTTGCCCTTCAAGAGACTTTTCATTACTAAATATAGAGCCATATGGGATTTCATTATTTCTCAATTCGCCTACAACATCATTCAAAATTAAATTAACATCACCTGATTTATCTTGATTAACTATCCATATCTCATTTGCTTGATTGTCACCTTGTTTTTTTCTGATATTAGCACCGTTTGTTACATCACTAAGCTCAGCAATTACAAATGGCTCTCTATCCGGATAAAGAGTTGGAAAATAATTAACTGTATCAATGATTTTTATTGTAAATTCGCTTGCCATAATTGTTACGGTTAACTCATCGCCGATTTTTGCATCAATATTATTTAAAAATGAATCACTAACTATTACCTGAATTGGTTCATCAGAATTATATTTAGAAAAACCTCTTAATTGCCTTGTGTCGCCATCAGTCCATTGAAATCTTAGAAACTCTTTATTGTCTTTAGTTAGAATCAGGTTATCTGATAAAGATTGAGAAGAAGTATTTAAAACATTCCATTCGTCATTAAAATAATACTCACTTAGTGTTTCTTCGGGTTTAGGAATGCCCATTTCAACACTTCCCTTAATTGATGAAATTTTATGGAAGTCTATAGCTCCAGGTTCTAATGCTTTTGATGGCGAAGTAATAAATATTGAATGGAGAGAAACTGGATATTCAGGTATAAATGGGGCATTCCTTGGATCATCCTTACTGGTAATTCCAAACCATCTTCCTGTTCTTATATAAGGGTTTAATAATTCTGGTTTTATTGGAGTAATTACATCACACCAATAATCATCATTTGATCTAAAAAATTCAATATTCGCCATCATCTCTAATGCGCAATCTGTTGCATTAAAATAAGCAGTATAGAACCTAGAATTAGCGTCAGACAATTTTGCCGCAATTATTAAATGTGGTGATCCTCCAGCGCCATGGTAATTAGAAACTCTTGAGGGCTCAAGAATTAATCTCAACTGAATCCCAAGCAAGTCAGCATCTTGATGTAATTTAACAGGCTCATAATAAACAGAATTTATTTTTGAAGAAATTGAACTTAGGCTTTCAGAAAAATCATCTCTCCAAAATATACTATTGTCTGATAATTTTGATGAATCAATTGATAGCAGTGTAAATGATGGGCCCAAAACAGATGCCTTTACTCTTTCGGATGACCTATGGGCTTGAATGACATTTTCATTAAAAGACAAATTATTAACGTTTTTACTTTCTCCATTCCATGGAATTTGCAGTCCATCAACTCTAAACTCTGAGCCAACTCTATATGCAACAGTATCTTCAATGCTTTTATCTAAGGTTGCCTTAAAACTGGATGTAAACATTCCTAAAGCAGCAGCAAGAATAATTAACAACGACATCCTAGAATAGGTATTTGAGCTTCTTCCAATATGCCATAAAGATAATACAATCCATGATGGAATAAAATTAGAAATTATTCTGATAGAAAGCAGTATCGACAAGCCTCTAATTAAAAGAGGAAAAATTCTCAATAAAACAATTCCTGAACCTAGCAATATAAATGAAGGCATAAGAAGGATAATATTTGCAATAATACTTTCTCCTATTAAGTTTTGAACGAACACAGATTGGGACTGAGAAATTTGCCACATTAAAAGAAGCGCAATAAGGAGAAACCACATATCTAGATAATATTTTTGAACGAAATTGGGTTCTTCTCGCTCGTCAACTGAAGAAATTTTTAATTTACTTCTTAAAAAAAAGTATGTCGGAATTACAACTGCAGAAAGCGAAACCAATCCACCAAGACCAGAAAACATAAAGGATGTTGATGTTATTCCAACATATACATTACTATCATTTAACATCTCAGATAACCAAGGAAGAAATGATGATAATTTTATGGCAAAGAAGGCCACATATGGGCCTACAATTGAAACAATAATAGCCATAATCAAAAATTCTAAATTAAAAATTATATAAATTTGCCTAAGGCTTGCACCTCTAGAGCTTAAAAAAGTTATTTCTTCTTTTTGGTCCTCAACAATTAAGCTAACAAGTGAAAAAACAAAGAAGATAATTACAACAGATATCAGTATTAATATTGTTTTCATTGGAATTGCTGCTGTTGCTAAATTATTATCAAACTTCTCAAGTGAGTCTGCCATGCCTGTGTTAAAAGAAAAGTTGTCATATTTTGATGAAAGCAGAGGGGGGTTGTCAACAATAATAGAATTTATTTCATTTACTTCAGTTGAGTTAATTTTTTCCTCATTGATATCTGCCATCCAAAATAAATCAGAATCCATACTTTCAAATTTATTCCCTAATCTTTTTAGGTCAGAAATATCTTTAATAAGTAAGTTTGCAAAAATAAATGATGAATCTTCTTGGACAAAATTATTTAAATAAAATAAATTAAAATTTTTATTATCACCCAAAGAAAAATACCCTGAAACGAATACATTTATAATTGGGTTTCGCTCGTCCCAGTAAGCTTCTATTTCTAAGAAATCCCCAGGAACAATTTTAAATAAATTAGCAATATCTTTATCAATAAATATATCTATTTGATCTTCTTCATTAGAAGAGGATATTTCATCAAAAATTATCAAGTTATTTTCAGAAATATCTTCAAAAAATGAAAAATAATATCTTTTACATATATTTACTGCATTATTATTCTGAATTTGTTCAGATGAGTTGCATAGAGAAGTTAATCGAGAAGTGGCGCCCTTTTCCATCTCTTCGCCTGTTTTACCCCATTCAGTAGGTAAAAAAGTAGATGTTTTAGAACCATAAAAGCTCTGGTCTGAATAACTTTCCAAAGGTGATATTAAAGAAACTTCAATGTCATTTTTTAGAATTAAGAACTTATCTCCCATTAAAGGCTTTTCAGAAGATGAAATATTTACATCCATTTTTTCAGAAGAAATTTTTGATAATTCAAAATCTAGCGCTATGTCTCTTAAGGAATCAAAGTACATTATTGATCCTGACATTGTTGTACTTGATAATAACATCCCGGCAAATACTACAGTTAAAAACTTCCATCTATGTAAATATCTTTTTAAAATAAGTTTTATTAACATTAACTTGCCTTTTTAATTGATTCTGAAACATTCATTCTCGTCGATATCAAAGAAAAAAATGACGAACATACAAAATATAGTATTGTTAAAATTGATATTGCAAAAATGACATAAATCCATGATATAACCAATGTTTCAGGAAAGCTTGTCTTGGTGCTTACATCTAATGTCATTACTAACTGATTAAGTATCCTAGAAATTATTATTCCACTAAATAAGCCAACTAAAATAGCTGATATAATAACAATTCCATACTCAAAAAAAGACATTATATATCTACTTGAAGTAGACATTCCGATCGCATCATTAATAGCATTATCCTGAGAAGATTGAATTTCATTGGCAATGTAAAAACCAATAAATCCTACTGAAATCAAAATAATAAAGGCCCATAAACTTATAATTGATATTCCTTTCCAGCTAATTACTGCTATAGGCGTAACAAGCGAATTTTGCTCAATTAAAGATTTATTTTTAATAGTTGATAGGGGAAAGTTTTCAATTATATATTCCGACGAGCCTGACTGAAAACCATCTTCAATCAAAACTACTAATTCATTAGGCCTAAAGCTTTGCAGTTTTGTGAGCTCCATATAGTTTTTGAGCAATCTTAAATCGGATAGAAGGAAGCTATCAAATTTTTCTGATGTTCCTGAAAAATAATTTATTTTCTTTTCAATTTTCATTGGAATGTAGCTTCCAGAAGCATTAAAAATAAATTTTTCACCTATATTAATTTCTGAGCTATTAATAAAATTTTGATTTACGATTACTGGGATCCCATCGTTATATTCACTAAGAAACATACCTCTTATCCCTTTAGTAGATCCATTCCCTAAATTGAGAACTAAGCCATCTGAATTATAATTGATTGTTGTATCAAAACCTTCTGAAGTTGGAAGCCCAGTCCAATTTAAAGAGTCACTAAAAGGTGTAAGGTTCAATGTTTTATTATTTGAATCGATAAATTCAATTGAATTTAAATTAAGCTCAAATGGTTTTGAGTTGTCCTCACTTGATGGCTCGTAGACCTCTATAGCAATTAATCTTGCAGGAAATTTTACATTTTTTAATTCAACTGAATTGGTAGTCCATTTTTTTGACTCTATTGGACCTAAGCTTAATGCAGTTATTCTGCCATCATAACCTTTAACAACAGCCCACAAAAAGGAATCTTCTAGCTCTTTGTTGGCATAATTCTTAATATTTATTTTAAAAACATTTTGATCAATTAATATTCCAGGCTCATAGCTCTCATTACTCCATTTTGAAAATACAGAATTTTTTTCTTCATCAAAAAAGTCATCTCTTGACCAAGCAATATCTATTAAATTTTTATCAATTCCCAAAAGTTGCGCTTCAGTCCCAACTCCTGTAGTACCGGTATTTCCAGATAAGCTATTCATTTTACCAACTTTTTCAATTCCGTCCTGAATAGATAGTCCTTGAATGTATTCATCTTCGATTCCAAAAGGGCTACTTTCAGAAATTCTAAAATCACTCATGGTTATGAAAGATGATTTATCTTTTTTACTTTTTTCTAGTGAGCTTTGCATACTAGAAATAACTATAAAAGATGATATTCCAAGTGAAATTATTAGGAAAAACCACATATACCAGCCTGAGTTCTTCGATAATTTTTTTGAACTCAAATAAATTGGAGTAAATGCTAATCTTCCTAAAATATCTAATATATTTAACATTAAAGGAAAGGTTCTTATAAACAACATTGATAAGAAAATCATTAAGGCAGATGGAAGTAATAAAAATGTAAATTGATTTAATGAATTATCGCCTCCTATCGAACTTATAACTCTCATTCTCAATTCAAAGAATATTAATACTGAGCCTATCCCCAAAAATATATCTAGAAAATATTTAGTGAATACATTTGTCCTAAATTTTGAAACAACCATAGATAATCTTTTTGAGTTAATTAATTGATTATTTAAAGAAACATAAAAAATAAAACTAAATAAACTTGCTAGAATTAAAAAGGAAATTGATATTAATATCGAATTAATATTTACATAAATTAAATCTATTCCTCCTGAATCAATTTTAAGGTAATCTGAAATAACTATTTTTATTATTAAGTTGCTTATAAAAGGGGCTATTATCATTATAGGGATACCAAAAATTATCCATTCATAAATAAAATATTTTATTACTCCAAATTTAGACACCCCCCTAAGAAATAAGTAATTAATTTCTTCTCTTCTCTCTTGATTAATTAAATATGAAAACATTATTAATAATGTTGAACTAAATATTCCTAGGAGCGAAAAAATTATGAGAACAGGAGCCCTAACGAAGTTCATTTCCTTATTAGTATTTTCAGTAATTCTATCTAGTTGCGTAAGAACACTTGCTTGAGGAAAAGATATGAGCATATTATTTTCAAAATTATTAATTTTGCTCAGATAATCCTTAGAAACATTTTCTGTTAATTTTGAATACTCTATATCTAGATACCACCACGCTCTTACTGGCAGACCTTTTGTGAGTGGTTCTAAATAATTAAAATAATCTTCTTCACTCATTGTAAGCACCAATGGAAGTTGACAAGTCATGCATGGAGATGGAGGTAAGAATACCTGATCATAATAACCAAATAATTCATTTTGCTGAATTTCTTCAAAATATCCACTTATTATTAATTTTAAATTTTTATCGTCAATTTTTTCTTCTTCTCCATTAATGAATTCCATTAATTGATCTATACTTTCTATTTCAAAAAATGACATTCCTTGCTGGATAGATAAAATTGATTCATCATCTGAATCTTTCAAAAGGTCTTCTTTAGATCCTCCTTGAGATTCATATTCTTTAATAAAGTTTTTCAAATTCTTTTTTGTTTCATTTAAACCTGAATCAAGATTTCTTGATCCTTTAATTGAATTGGCTTTTATGGTATCTCCTATATTTAAGCCTAGCTGTTCTAGTCTTTTTTTTGGACCAAAAACTTTAATAGAATTTATAGAGTTTCCATCTAAGTAATCTTGGGTATCTATAAATTTTTCTTCATTGCTCATTGACACAAAAGTAAGCTTTGACGCAGTTCTACTATTGTTTGGATTTTCTAAGCCCCAAAAATATTCAGTTGATTGAATAAGAGAAGATTGCTCTAAAAACAATTCTTCTAAGTGTTGTTTAGCCAGATCATTAATTACAGAATTATTTTTTTCATACGAATCCTTTATCAGTGGTTGGCTTCCAGTTGTTATGCTGACGTTTCTTGTTGTTGGGGGTGTATTGTTGAGGCCATCTTCATAAATCATTTTCTTTACCCAGCTTAAATATGTGGGGCCAGAAATAATAAATGCATTTGCAATTAAAAAAGAAATCCAAAGGAGCAGTAGTAATTTCCATTGGTTTTTAGCTCTATAAAAAATATAATTAAACATAATTTGTTTTACTGAAATTTATAAATGCTAACTATTCTTTTTAGCTTTATATACGGTATCAAGATCCTTGTCTCCTCTTCCACTCACCATTAATACCAGTTTTTCGCCTCTCTTTGTTTTTTTAATAAATTTATCCAAAAACCCAATTGTATGTGCTGGCTCTAAAGCAGGAATTATCCCTTCAGTAACACTCAACAAGTCAAATCCATATAAGGCTTCTTCATCAGTTGCTGAATAATATTCAGCCCTTCCAGAGTCTTTTAAGTAGCTGTGCTCTGGACCGACCCCAGGATAATCTAATCCTGCAGATATTGAATGTGCTTCATTGACTTGCCCTTTATCATCTTGAAGTAAATAAGAATATGATCCATGCAAAACTCCGGGCGAACCTTTAGACATTGTAGCTGCGTGTTTTCCTGAATCTACACCATTCCCAGCTGCTTCTACACCAATTAATCTCACAGATTTATCTTCAAAAAAACCTGAAAATATTCCTATAGCATTGCTTCCTCCACCTACACATGCAAGAACGTAATCAGGAAGCCCTCCATATTGCTGAGTCATTTGAATTCTTGTTTCGTCTCCGATAATTTTCTGGAAATATTTTACAATTGAGGGGTATGGATACGGACCAACTGCACTTCCAATAATATACATTGTATTTTCAACATTTGTTACCCAGTCTCTGATAGATTCGTTAACTGCATCTTTTAAAGTTTTGCTGCCACTAGTAACTGGCTCTACTTTTGCGCCTAGCAATTCGATTCTGTATACATTTGGTGCTTGTCTTTTAATATCTTCTTCACCCATGTAAATGACGCATTCTAGTCCTAGTAATGCGCAGGCTGTTGCTGTTGCAACACCATGTTGCCCAGCGCCAGTTTCTGCAATAATCCTTTTCTTTCCTAATCTTTTAGCAATCAGTCCTTGCCCCAATGCATTATTAATTTTATGGGCACCGGTATGAGCTAAGTCTTCCCTTTTTAAATAAATATCAGCTTTTTGATACTTATTTGTTAAGTTTTCTGCAAAATATAATGGGGTTGGTCTACCAACGAAGTCCCTTTGTAGAATTTTTAATTCAGAATTAAATTCTTCATCTTTGATATATTTTGTAAAAGACTCTTCAAGCTCATTTAAGGCAGGAATGAGTGTTTCAGGAACATAACTCCCGCCATAGTCTCCAAATTTCTTATCAAGATTTTGTTCAGCTTTATTAATTGTCATATTTATATTCTATCTCAAAATAAATTCTAAAAAAATTTTAGTCACAAGCTCCTGTTGTACTTATACAATTTGACCAAAAAAAATCAAGCTTACTTGATCCAATTGCTAGTTGTTGACCAATGACTCTGCTACCTCCAACAGATTGAACCTGTGCAAAAATAACTCCTAAAACATTTCCATTGTAGTCAATAATTGGCCCTCCACTATCTCCAGGATCTGCACCTGTATTTACTACAATAATTGGCAATAGATCTTCAGAATAGTTTAACCCATCAAGTATTTGAAATTTTTTAGAATTGCCATATTGAGCAGAATTTCCTAGTTGATTAAATATAGATACTATTATTCCATGCCTAACCGCTGGATAATTTTCAACTCCGGTAGAATAGCCAATTTGAAAAACAGCTGTTCCAGTATCTGAGGAAGTGGTAGTTTTAGTTTTTAAAGGAATTGCACCATGATTAGGGCATTTAATTAATGCAAGGTCTAAGTCTGAATCCCAAGATTTAACTAATCCAATTTGGGATGTAATTGATCCATCAGTGGAAGGGACGAATATTTTTACTTGATTTCCAGATCCTGTAATAACATGCTCATTAGTAACAATATAATCTTCAGAAATCGCCCAGCCTGTACCTACGCTTCCTCCATTTTCTATTTTAACTACTGATTTTCTGTATTTTTTATAAAGATTACTTACGTCAAGACCTGCACTTGGAACGGGGGTAGCGTAGGGATTTTCAAGTAAATTTTTTATATCTTCCTGGACATCAATCAGTGCTATAGGTGTAGCTGTTGGGACAGGAGTTGGATATGGAATAGATGTAGCTGTTGGGACTGGAGTTGGATATGGGATAGGTGTAGCTGTTGGGACTGGAGTTGGATATGGGATAGGTGTAGCTGTTGGGACAGGAGTTGATGTCGGATAAGCATTTAATAGCTTTGAAAATTCATCATTGATTTTCATAGTAAGCTCATCTTCGCTTGGTCCACATGAAATAATTAAGATAATTATTAATAAAACTATTATTTTTTTTACCAAACTAAAGCCTGCCCATCTCTTCTTGGGTCAACTGCTCCACCTATAAGTCCATTTTCGTTTATGCTTATCATTCCCTCGCTTCCTTTTCCTTCCCAAGGACCACACATTTCTACAATGTGACCTAATGATTCTAATTTTTCTTTGATATCAAAACCAAACCTATTTTCTAAATTTAAATGAGTTTTAGTACTATGCGGAATTGTTGATTCAGTAAGATTTTGATAGTGTGTCCATCTAGGCATACTAACTGATTCGCCAACTTTATAATTAAAATCTATAAATGATGATATTGTTTGCATATTTGTTTGTACTTGAGTATCAGCACCGGGGGTCCCGCAAATTAATCTCAAATTGTCATTATTATTTTGTTTTTTAAAAACCATTACAGGATTCATTGTGTGCCTTACTCTTTTTCCTGGAACTAATCTATTAATATGGTTGTTGTCTAGGTGCCAATAAGTCATTCTGTTATTCATAAGGATTCCAGTCCCGTCAACTACATCACCAGAGCCCCATTGAGTTTGAATACTTTGGAGCTGAGACACTGCATTTCCGTATTTGTCTAATATGCAAAAATAGGTTGTATCTCCAACTTCATCAGGAGAATAGTTGATTTCAAGATCTTTATCATCAATTCTTTTATCCATGCTTATTAATTTGAATTGGGATCTAGCATAATCTTTACTTAATAGTTCTTGTATTGGGATCTTTGTATATTTTGGATCAGCTAAATATTTTTCTCTATCATAAAATGCCAATCTTTTAGCCTCTGCCATTGCATGGATGGATGAATAAGTGCCTGGCTCTAATATTGATTTATCAAAATTTTCAATTATATTTAATTGTTGCAATAATGTTATTCCACTAGAATTTGGTGGAGATTCATAGACTTCAAACCCTTTATAATTTGTGCTTATAGGACTAACAATTTCAGCTTCAAAATCCTCTAAATCTTTAATTGATATGTAGCCACCATATTTGTTTGAATAATCAACAATTTTTTTGGCTATCTCACCTCTATATAATGCGTCTGAACCTTTTAAAGAAATTTTATCCAAGGTTAAAGCAAGATCTTTGTTTAATATATTATCTCCAAATTTATAATAGCTCTTTTCTTTACCCCAAATTTTCATAGAAGAAGGAAATTTATTTATTTCAGATTCTCCAATTAAAGAAGAGCTTTGATCTTCACTTAATGGCACTCCTTCAGAAGCTGCCCTTATTGATGGCTCCATGCATTCTTGAAGAGAAATACTCCCTTTTAATTTATGCATCTTAATTACACCACTTACAAGACCAGGAACAGATGTAGATTTAATACTTTTAAATGATAAATGTTTATCAATTTTATTTGAAAATTCTGGCGCAGGGCCAGTAGCATTTATAACTGACACCTTGTTTTCAGATTTATCAAACATCATAATAAATCCGTCTCCTCCAATACCTGACATTTGAGGTTCAACTACCCCAAGCATAAAGCTGACAGCACATGCTGCATCAAAGGCATTTCCTCCTTTGTTTAATATGTCTCTTCCCACCATTGACGCCATCCAATGATTAGTCACAACTGAAGAAGTAAAGCCAACCATATTAGTGTTGACTGAACCTAGATTTTTTCCATGTGGTAAATTATGTGCCATAATTCTTTTTTAAAATATTATATACTTCATTTAAAAAAATAGAGACTTAGAACATGAATGCACATCGAGATGTAGAAAATCTAATAAAAAGTCGAAGAGACACTAAAAACTTTTTATCAAGACGAATTTCAAAAAAAAATATTTCTAAAATACTCGAAATGGGTGTTTGGTCACCCAATCACAGAATGACTGAGCCATGGATGTTTGTTCCAATTGCAAAGGATTCGCCAGCGAGAAAAAATATAGCTAGAGAAATAAAAAATTATGTATTAAAAAATTCAAAAAATTCAAATAATGAAACTATTGCTCAATCAGCTAAAATTTCTAAAGAAGATTTTGAAAAATGTCCCTATATTGTTTACGTTTTTTCTAAAAAAGGCCGAAATGAAGAAGAGACCTTAGAAAATTATGCATCAACATCTATTTCTGTTCAAAATATGTCTCTTTATGCATGGTCAATAGGAATTGGAATTCATTGGTCCACAGGTAAACCGTGCAAGCTTCAAGGACTTTGTTCAAAACTTAAAGTTGAGGAAGATTCTATTCCTGTTGGTTGCCTATATATGGGCTATATGAAAGCTAAAAATCGGCTAAAACCTAAGCCAAGAGCTTCTCACGAAGCAAAAACAATCTGGTTATAAATATTAAAAGTTAGCCGGGCTTTAATATTTTTATAATCTAATTACAATTTTTTTAAATGCATAAAATTAAAATCTGATATTATACATAAATTAACTAAATAAATAGGAATCTAACCGGTAAATAAAATGTCTGAAAAATTTAAAAATTATATTAATAATAATTGGGTTGACCCAATCACAGAAAAATACTTTAAAAGCACAAGCCCTGCTGACAATGATGAAGTTTTAGGTCTTTTTGCTAGTTCAAATGCTCAAGATGCAAACATAGCAATTAATAGCGCTTATGATGGTTTCCAAAATTGGAAAAAAACTTCTCAAATAACAAGGGGTGAATATTTATATAAGGCCTCAAGTTGGCTTGAACAAAATACTTCAAGGTATGCCGAAGCAATAACTAAAGAGTGTGGAAAATCAATTTTAGAATCAACTGGTGAAGTCGGAAGATCTATCGCGTTATTAAAATATTATGCTGCCCAGGCATCTGACCCGATGGGAGATGTGGTTCCATCTGTTAATCCAAATATATTGCTTTACACAACGAAGGTTCCTGTTGGTGTTGTAGGCTTGATAACACCTTGGAATTTTCCGCTGGCTATCCCTATTTGGAAAATGGCACCCGCAATAGTTTTCGGAAATACAATTGTTCATAAGCCTGCTTCAGCAACGCCATTACTAGGGAAAATGATTGCTGAAATGTGGGAGGCTGCTGAATTACCATCTGGAGTTTACAATCTTGTAACTGGGTCTGGATCTGAGCTTGGCGATTCAATAATAGACCATCCATACACATCAGCACTAAGCTTTACTGGCTCAACTTATATAGGTCAAAGCATAGCTGTAAAATGTGCAAAAAATGGGATGAAATATCAATTAGAAATGGGTGGAAAAAATCCAATAATCGTAATGCCGGATGCAAATTTAGAACAAGCTGCAGAAGTTACACTTTCAGGAGCAATGAAATATTCTGGTCAAAAATGTACAGCTACCTCAAGAGCAATTGTTTCAAAAGAAATTAAAAAAGAATTTACTGAAATACTTTTAAATAAATTTCAAAACTTGAAAGTAGGTGATGGTATGAATTCTGAAAATGTTGTTGTTCCAGTAATAGACGATAGCTCGCTCTCAAATATTTCAAAAAAAATTAAGGCAGGTATCGATGAAGGGTCCAGATTAATTTTTGGGGGAGAGGTGTTAAAAGATGGTGATTTTAAAAAAGGAAATTTTGTTCAGCCAACTTTGTTTGATAACGTTGACCCAAAATCTCTTATCGCTACAGAAGAAATATTTGGGCCTGTGCTGGGGCTAATAGATGCAGAAGATTATGACCAATCAATAAAAATTGCTAATGACACATCTTATGGTTTAAGTGCGGGAATATTTACATCAAATTTAAATTTAGCTATGGAATTTGCAAACAACATAAACGCTGGAATCGTAAAAGTTAATGGAGAAACTGCTGGCGTAGAACCACAAGTTCCTTTTGGGGGCATGAAAGAATCATCTTCGGGTGCTAGAGAACAAGGTAAGGCAGCAGTAGATTTCTTTACTCAAACTAAAACAGTATATGTTGAAAGGTCTGCTTAATGTATCTAGGAACCCAATTTGCAGCAAGAACGGACTCAGATTATGAGACATTTAAGCAACTTGGTGTAAATAACATAAATGGGTTTCCAGAAACACCTCATCAAAATTGGACAACTGATAATCTTATTCAATACAGAGAAAAGGTTGAGTCATATGATTTAAAACTTGATATGGTCCAATTGCCTTTGAGCTCAAAAGACATAGATTCCAGAGTAAAAAGTGGAGAATTTTATAATATTCTTACTGGAACAAGCCCTGAAAGAGACTATGAAATCGAGAGAATTTGTAAAATTATTGAAATGTGCTCTAAGGCTGAGATCCCTGCAGTTAAATATAACTTAAATATAATTGGAATCCCTAGGACTGAAAGCGAATTAGGTAGGGGTGGCGCAAAATTATCAACTTTCAGGTGGAATAAGGCAGATCATGACGCCAAAGATACCTATGCTGGTAAAGTATCTGAAGATGTTTTTTGGGAGAGGATAGATTATTTTCTAGAAAAAGTAGTGCCGGTTGCTGAAGAATATAAAGTTCGTTTAGCATGCCATCCTCATGATCCCTATACTCCTCCTGGATATAAAGGTGTTACAAGAGTTTTGGGGACCGTAGAAGGACTAAAAAAGTTTATTTCTATTCAAGAAAATGACTATCATGGTTTAAATTTTTGCCAAGGCACGGTTACTGAAATGATGGACAATCCTGGCGAAGAAATTTTTGACGTTATTAGATATTTCGGAAATAAAGAGAAGATTTTTAATGTACATTTTAGAAATATTAAAGGAAACAAATTGAACTTTACTGAAGTATTCCCTGATGAGGGGTCAATAAACATGTACGAAGCAATCAAAGTGTATAAAGAAGTTAATTATAAATATATGCTAATGCCAGACCATGTTCCTGAAATAAATGCTAAGGATCCCAAGATGACAGCATTTTCATATTGTTACGGATATATTAATGCGCTGCTACAAACTTTAGAAAATAACTAAGCTTCTTTTTCAATTAATTCTACTCTTACATCACCAGGGGTTTTAAGAAAGGCTATTCTTATGCCTGGCATTTCAATTGGCCCCTCTTGAAGAGATGCCCCCATTGATTCTAACCTTGATATATCATTTTCAAGATTTTTTGAATCCAACCCGAAGTGTTCAAGTCCAAAGTGAGGGTCAGGATCACTCAGCCCAAGTTTTTCGTTAGTCCTTTCACCTGAAATATTTACCCTGAATCCATCTTCACTTTTGCACATAATGAATCTATCTCCAACTGACCTTACTTCATCTGATATTATTTCAAAGTTAAATGCATTCACAAACCAATTGGCATCCTTTTCTGGGTCAGTGCTTTTTATATGAATATGATTAATTTTATACATTGTTACTCCTTAATGTTTATTAAATTTATTAAATCCTCGTGCACTTTTGGCCAGCCAAATATAAACCATTCAGGCACATCATTAATTAAATTATCAGTTTTTAAATTATTTCCAAAAATATCTGTTGCCTTAAGCCCTAATTTCTCACCTATTGAAATCAGGCCACCAACATGTTCAAGAGAAATTTTATAAATTGCCATTATTGGCAAATTACCTTTTATAATTTGTAGGCCTGGATATACTGCTGATGCAAATGAGTTAATGTATGAAAAATTTTTTATCCAATTTAATTCATTTTGAAATAATTTAGACCAATTTTTTCCTTGCTCTATTTCTAAACAAAGTGTCATGTCGATCATTTCAGGAAACTTAATATCTGGTTTATATATTTCATTATTTAAATAAACATTTTCTTCGTCACAATAAATATATTCATTAATTCCTGGGCACCCAATGGCACCTACTGATTTATTTCCTGAAAAAAATGAAACAGTTAGGCCCCAAGAGTTTAAGTTATTGCTGTAAGGAACCGTTCCGCATAAAGGATCTACACAAAAAAATTCTTCTGATGTTGGAATAAAGTCTTCTCTAGACTCTTCTGAAAGAATGCTGTGTCGAGAATTATTTTTTATTATTTTTTTAATAACCTCATCAGATTTTAAGTCTGCTTGAGTAACCAAGCCAGCCTCGAATTTATTCCATTTTTCAAGGTTTTGAAAATTATTATTTTTTTGAAAATTTAATAACTCATTACCTGCAGCAGCAACTGAATTGAAACATATTTCTGACTCTAATTTGATAATATCTCTCCTATTTTTAGGCATGTTGGCCCATTATTATTTATTCTAATATTTGCTTTATTCTTACCACTAAATTCCAGTCTTCTCTCTCCGTCTAAAGCTAATGTGCCTTTAATAGTTTGAATTTTAATAATTTCACTTTTTTTAAATAATTTCCAATTATCAATAAATATTTCTTCGATTTTTCCAGGAGCAATCGGAGATTGGAATTTAATTTTTGAGTTATTTTTATTTTTTGAAATTTTAATATAGATAGATTCTTCTGATTTTAAATTTTTTACTAATCTAAACCCTATTGAGGAAAACCCAATTCCTGTTGGCTTAACTTTATTTATAAAAATTTCTGAAACAGGCTCCATGCTCCAAACAGCCCTAGCTCCAACATAAGGAATATTTGTTACCGCAATATCAACCAAGGCGCTGTCCATATATTGTTCACCAAAAAAAATATCTATTTTCTTTGTTTTATTAATAAATGATTTTTTGTTATCAGAATTTACAAATTTTCCAACTGCAATCCCAGCAACGGTTCCATCGATATTTTCAGGAAAAGGATTATTTGTTCCGGTTGAGATTGCGAATATTGGTATATTTTTAAGATAATTTGAAACCAATCTTGAGGTTCCATCCCCGCCAAAAATTATTACGCATTCAAGCCCAAGGCTATCCATTTTTTTGGCTGATTCAATAGTTGTGCTTTCTTCGTCTAGCCTCTTTGTTTCCAAAATCACTGTATCAATTTTATTGGAATAGGTCTCTCTTGCTCTTCTTGATACATCGCTAAAATCGGGCATGATAAAAACTTTTCTTACGCCTTCATTCATAAGCCCCTCATAAACTTTTAAAAGCTCATTGGATTTATATTGCTGTGGAACTACAAAAGCATTTGATACCAACCTTCTAATATCTTTTCCTGAGTTAGGGTTTACTATGATGCCTACTGATTTTTTATTTTTTAACAAGTGATTGCGGGTTTTGAATATTTTTTCCAATTGATTCCAAAAATTTTGCTGCTGGAAAACCATCAACAACTCTATGATCAAAAGTAAGATTAAAAAAACAAATTTTTCTAGAGGTTAAATTGTCTGAAATGACCTGTGTTTCATCTGAAATTCTTCCAATCCCAAGAATTCCTACTTCGGGCGGATTAATTAAAGGGTTAAAACTATCAACAATTGTAGAATTTAGACTGGTTATTGAAAAAGTGCTCCCTGAAATATCTTCCTGAGAGAAGCCTTTTTTTTCTTTTGAGCTAAACTCTCGTATTTCTTTTGCAATTTCTAATAAAGATTTTTCTTGAGAATTTTTAATTACTGGAACAACTAACCCTTCATCAAGGGCATAAGCAATACCCAAATTAATTTCATTAAATCTTTTTATTTGATTGTCTAAAAAGTGTGAATTAAAAATATTAAATTCACTCAAAGATTTAACTACTGCCTTAGCAACGAGATCCTGAAATGTAGGTCTGATCTTTTCTTTTCTCCAATCTTTTAAAAGGCTTGATTGAAATTTTACGCATTCGCTTACATCAATTTTTGAAGTGAGTGTGACCGAAGGGATTTGGCTACTCTGAGTCATCCTTGATGATATTATTTTCCTAATTCCAGATATTTGGTTGACTGAAGTATTTTCACTGCCATTCAATGAATGATTATTTATATCTTGTTCAGTAATCCTCCCATTTGGCCCAGTCCCAGTTATTTCCTCTAAATTTATTTTTAAGTCTTTTGCCAACTTTCTTGCTATTGGAGTAACTTGAACATTAATATTTTTCTTATTTTTATCAGATCTTATTTCATGGTTTTGAACTGGCTCTGGTTTAAGTTCTTGTTCGTCTTCAATTGCTTCGCCCTCTTTACCAATAAATGCGAGAACTCCACCAACTTTTACAACATTGCCTTCATTCTCTTTTATTTTCAAGAGAATTCCATCTGCTGTTGCTTCAACTTCTGCATTTACTTTGGAAGATTCGACTTCAACAACTGGGTCACCTTTTTTGACTTTATCACCTTCATTTTTCAACCATTTAATTATAGTAGCTTCTTGCATGCCCATTCCCCATTGGGGTAAGAAAATTTTATCTGCCATATACTACTCCAAGGTTTTTTTGACAGCTTCAATAATTTTTTCCTCAGTAGGAAAAATTAAAGGCTCTAATGCTTGTGAGAAAGGTATGTGGACTTGTTCTGCAGCAACTTTTTGTGGTGGTGCTTGTAAATTCCAAAATCCTTCTTCTACGACAACAGAAATGATTTCACTTGCCGCACTACATACTTTGTGTGCAGGGTCTACAACAACTATTCTTCCTGTTTTTTCAACCGAATTTAATATTGTTTGTTTATCTAAAGGAACAAGTGTTCTTGGATCAATAATTTCTATAGATATTCCTTCTTTTTCTAATTTTTTTGAAGCATTTAAAGCATGAACATTACTATTCACTATTCCTACAACAGTGCAATCTGTCCCTTCTTTAACTATTTTTGCTTTTCCAAATGGAATTAGGAGCTCACCATTTTCAATCTCATTATTTTCTTTAACATCCCCTTTAAGGCCACCTAAGTTACCATCAACGAAAACTATACAAGGGTCGTTATCTCGAATTGCGGTTTTCATTAACCCTTTTGCATCTTCAGGAAATGTTGGAACTATAACTTTTATTCCTGGCATGTTCATAAAAAAAGGATAATTTCTATCGGAATGATGCGCTGCCATTCCGCCGTTATAGTACATATCTGCTTTAATAGTTACTGGGAGTGATGCTTGGCCACCAAACATATACTTCATTTTTGCAAGTTGACTTACTAGTTGATCCATTGCAACCCACATAAAACTTGTTAAAGTTTCAACTACTGGGCGCATTCCTACAAGACTTGAACCAACTGCTGCACCTATAAAACCATTTTCTGATAAAGGTGTATCAAGTACTCTGTCTTCTCCAAACTTATTGTATAAATCTTTAGAGGCACCATAAATAGATGCTCTTACATCTTCGCCCATATAATAAACAGTTTCATCCTTTTCCATTTCTTCATAAATTGCCTCGTTTAAGGCTTCTACATACATTAAATTTTTCAAATTTTTCTCCTTTCAGGCAAAATTAATTGGATCAGTATATAGGTCATCATACAATTGGCTAGGATCAGGATATGGACTTTTTCTTGCAAACTCTAATGCTTTTTCAACTGAAATAATTTCTTTTTTTTCAAGTTCTTCAATTTCTTTTTTAGACATCATATCTTGATTAATTAAAAACTCTTTATGTATCTCGATTGGGTCTCTTTTAAGCCACTCATCTAATTCATCATCTGACCTGTAATTTCCATCTCTTCTCACATTTGCCAAACCCAATGAATGATCTTCGTACCTGTAGGTAAGACCTTCTATTAAAGTTGGCCCTTCGCCTGACCTAGCCCTTATTACAGCTTGTTCAGTAGCTTCATACATCGCAATAACATCTTGACCGTCAACCAGAACCCCTGGTATTCCATATGCAGGAGCTCTGTCAGAAACATGATCAACTGAAACTGAATCTTTGTAGGAAGTTGTTACCGCAAATTGATTATTCTCGCACACAAATATTACTGGTAATTTCCATAGAGCTGCTAGATTCATTGATTCGTGACAAGCGCCCTGATTTGATGCTCCATCACCAAAAAATACAAGCGAAACAAAGTCTTTTTTTTGTAGTTTGGCTGTCAAAGCAGCTCCAGTAGCAACAGGAACAGAAGAGGCGACTATGCCTGATTCACCTAAAATGCCAATTGAAAAGTCAGCCAAATGCATTGACCCTCCTTTTCCTTTGCAGTACCCATCTTCTTTTCCAAATATTTCGGCCATTGCTTTATTTATATCTCCGCCTTTTGCAATTGGATGGCCGTGTGATCTGTGGTTTCCCGCTATATAATCATCATCATTTAGTGCCACACATGCTCCTACAGCTACTCCTTCCTCTCCGGTGTAAGTATGCAGAGAACCTACAATTTCTCCGGCTTTTTGACATTCAATAAGTTTATTTTCAAAGAACCTGATTCTCATCATTCTTTGAAGCATCAAAATATGTTTTTCTTTCGATATCATTTTTTCCTTAAATTGTGATGTTTATAAAGGAACTATACTTGGGATAATAGTATAATAACTTAAAAATATAAAGTTTAAACAATCTTAATTTTTATTCATGGCCGATCAAAAATATACATCAGAAGAGATAACAGTACTTAAAGGTTTAGAGGCTGTAAGAAAAAGGCCCGGAATGTATATTGGTACAACCGGACTAGAAGGTGTTCAGCACCTTATCCATGAAATTGTTGATAACAGTGTAGATGAGTCTATGGCTGGATTTTGTGACACTGTTGAAATTGTTTTAAATTCAGACGGATCTGTAACTGTCTCTGATAATGGCAGAGGTATACCTGTAGATGTAAAAAAAGGGACCGGAAAGTCTGCACTTGAAATTGTAATGACTACCTTACATGCCGGAGGTAAATTTGAGAGTAAATC
>JACETA010000030.1 GCA_013911545.1 Chloroflexota bacterium
TATCTCCTCTTATTGCAGCAATTAAAATAGCTACAATAGTTACGATAATTGACCAGAAAAAAATGTGATGTATATGTTTTGCAGCATGTGATAATCCAGACTTTACGTTTGGGTCCCCTCCTCTTAACCTTTCAAGAGCTGCAGAAACTAGAGCTGAATTAAAAAACACAATTATAAAGTTAGCTGCAAATAAGAGTATAACAATTGGAAATTGTGACCCTCCCTGCTCAGGATCTAAATTATCTAAATATCCACCCGAATACATTACTAACAACAATAGTCCTACTGAAATTGCTGTAAAAAGTGGAAAAAATAAAAGTTCTCTGTCTTTTTTTAATACATCGAGGCAAGATTTCATCATTTTAAATGTATTAGAAATCTTATTAAAAAATCCGCCGTGAATCATAAATACTCCTTAATTAAATAATAATCTTAATTTTAATTTAAAAATTTATATAAAGATATATATTGACATAAGAATTTATTCAAATTAGTATCCTGTTGATATGAAAAATAATGTTAATTGTAACTGTTGTTGTTGTACTCCCTTAGATGGGGTCATATAACTGCGTTTAATTAGTAAAGTTATGGATGGCCCCGAAAAATCGGGGCTTTTTTTATGGAAAAAATTGAACAAAATTTAATATCCTTCAAGCCATCTTCAATATTAGCTATTTTATTTATTATTGTTTTTGGTATTTATCTAAATTCAGTTAGTAGCGTTACAGGAATAATTTGGATCTTTTCTGTATTAGCCGGAATAACCTTACAAAGAAGCAGACTTTGTTTCGCATCATCTTTTAGGGACTTATTTCTTTTTGGAAGCACCAAAACATTAAAATCTATAATACTTGGATTAATGACAACATCTTTTCTTTTTTTATTTGTTATGAGATCAATTATTCAAAATCCAACTATTGGGTCAATTCCATCTGATCCATATATTTTACCTTTTGGAATTTCTACTATTGTGGGTGGAATTTTATTTGGATTTGGAATGGTTATTGCTGGAGGTTGTGTTTCAGGGTCTCTTTACAGAATTGGAGAGGGCTATATAGCTTCTTTGTTCAGTATAATAGGGGTGATTAGTGGCTTAATTATTCTTTCATTATCTTGGGAATGGTGGTGGGACAATTTGATTTCCAATGAACCTAAAATATGGCTACCTAAACTATTTGATATGGGTTATTTAGGTGCATTTATTGTAACTTTATCTCTTGGTTTAATGGTATATGTTGGGCTTACTATTTATGAAAATAAAAAGGGGTTTAAAGAATACAAAATTACTAGTAAACCAAAAGAATTTAATACATTAAAAGAAAAAATTTTATCTCCATTATTTACTATTTTTAAAACACAATGGAGTATGAGCATGGGTGTAGTTATTTTGGGAATTATAAGTACATTTCTATTGGTAGTATCAAAACCATTTGGGGTCACAGGAGAGCTTTTTTCTTCAGCAAATGAGATTATAAAATTAACAGGATTTGAGCCATCAACGAAAGGGCTAAGTGAACTTGGAGGTTGTGTTGCAAATGCTGCCGCTAACTCAAATTATTTTTCTAATTCATTTGCAGCGACTTATGGAATAATTCCTGGATCATTCCTAGCTTCAAAATTATCAGGAGAATTTAAAATTAGAATGCCTAAAAACCCAATAAGGCTTTTCCAGTCATTTGGCGGAGGGTTATTTATGGGTTATGGAGCTGGCTTGGCTATTGGATGTACGTTAGGGTCATTTTTTTCTGCAATTCCATCTATGAGTTTAAGCGGTTGGTTATTCGGATTATCACTAGCAATAGGTGCTTTTTTTGGAACAAAAATTATAAGTAGGATTTAAAAATGGAAGTCGATTTAAGAAAACTAAAATTGAGTGATCAGTTAAAGAAAGTAAATGAAATAATAGAAGGTGATTTCAAAGAAACATCAATAATTACAAATGAAGAAGCAATTATAAAAATTATACCAATGCAAATTTTAAACAAAAAAATTAAATGCAAAATGAAGTTTATTGATGATTGCTGGAAAGTTAATTTAGTAGCTAAGGAGGTAGCATGAATTATGAAAAATCATTAGACGTTAGAGGAGAAATTTGTCCTTACCCAATGATGATGACAAATAAAGAATTGGATGAAAATCCAAATTTATCTTCTATTGAAATAATATTAGATCATCCACCTGCCTTATCTACTATTCCACCAGAAGCAATGAAAAGGGGTTTTGATTGTGAGATAGAAGAAAAAAGTGAAGGTGAATGGAAAATTTATTTAACAAAAAATTAAAGGAGAATTAAAAATGAAGCATTTTAATAAATACATACTAACATCATTAATTACAGCACTCTTCGTTATTAGTTGCTCTTCTAATGAAAGCGCATTAAATAATGAAATTAGTGAAAGAGGTTATAACGATTCTTCCAGACTTGTAAGCACAGACTGGTTAGAAAATGAACTTAGTAATGGAAATGTAATTGTTATAGATGTAAGAAAAAAGGAGCAATATGATGCCGGTCATATTCCAGGGGCTTACCACATGACACCTGGAGAAGTATTCCAGAAAGAAATAGATGGAGTTAAAGGTATGCTTCCTTCTGCAGGTCATATTGAAGACAATTTAAGTTTGACAGGCGCTACACCAAATTCAACAATTGTTTTTTACGACGGAAATTCAAATCTATGGTCTTCAAGGGGGCTCTGGGCACTCGAAGTTTTTGGTCATAAAAACACTAAACTGCTTGATGGAGTTTGGGGCAAATGGGAAAGTGAAGGTAAGGAAGTTTCAACTTCAATTCCAGAGCCAAAATCTTCAAATTATAAATTTAGTTCATCTGCTGATAATAGTTTAATTGCTGGAATTGACGAAATAATTGAATCAATTGATGACCCATCAAAAATAGTATGCGACACAAGGTCTCCTGAAGAATACTCAGGAAAAGATGTTAGAGCTGAAAGAGGTGGCCATATTCCAGAATCTAAAAACGTAAATTGGGTTATGGGTGTAAATGATTCAGGTGAATTTAAGTCTGCAAATGAACTTAAAAATTTGTATGATGATGCTGGAATTACAGATGGTGAAACAATTTATACTCTTTGTCAAACAGCTGTAAGAGCTACACACACATGGTTTATACTTTCTGACCTTTTAGGTGAAGAAAATGTAAAAGTATACGACGGTTCTTGGACTGAATGGGGCAATGATAACTCCTTACCAATTGAAACACGATAATTAAAGATATAAAATAAATTATTATGAAATATTTATTATTTTTATTGTTAATATTTTCTCTAGTTGGTTGCTCATCATCTGGCTCTTCAATAGAAACAAATAAAATTTTTACCCTTGAAGAAGTTAAATCTTCTGGGTTTAAATTACGAGGAGATTTTGACTCAAATTTCCAAGGATCAACTAATTCTGTTCATGGATTTTATAAAGGCAGAGAAGTTGCTTTTATTGTTTACCCATCTTTAGACTTAGCTAAGACTAATGGGCTTGATACTGCAAATGAACAGACAGAAATGATAGAGATTGTTGAAAAAAATATTGGACACGGTCCAAATGTTGAAAAGTTAGTATGTAGAGGATATAAACCTGGGGTTGGAGTAGCTGGAAGAGGCGGCTTAAAATTGAATCGGTTGCCAGAATCTAATCCAGGGCTTGATGGAATAATAATAACTAATAAATTACAAATGTTTTCAGAATTAGAAAATTCATTTAGCAATGCCCCTCCATGCGTTAGAAGAGAGCCGCTGTATACTCATTACAAAGTTTTTGGAAATATAATTATTATGGCGGAACCTCTTAATACTGAAGATGAAAAAGATACTTCTAAATTTATAGAAAATCTTGCTAGTAAATTAATCGAATAATTACGGTTTTAAACCGAAAACAATTCTAAACCCTTGAAGTCTCTTTACAACTTCATAAAGAATAATGCATACAGATATTGTTAAAGAAAAAACTGTAATAAATTTTAAAATTGGCGCTAATGATGTCGGGTATACCAAACTTGAAATTAAAAATTGAACTGGCATATGGAAAATATATATTGGAAATACCGCAGCTGTTATATAAGTAAGTATAGGATTTTTTTTACCCAAAAATGAAGATGCGAGGCCGGTAAAAGATACCATCCAGCATACTGATTCAAAAGCGGTTAGAATATTGCTTACTTGTAAAGAATAAGATACTGACCCGCCTTCCCAAGCTGGGAATTGATAAAAAATTAATCTCTGTAAAAATAAAATTACAGCAAAAAATAATGTAATAAATTTTAAATTTTTAACTGAATTCCAAAAAACATCTCCAGTTGATGCAAATAAATAACCAATGATGAAGCAAATTAAACCAACAAAAAATCCGTGAGCATTAAAGTCACCAACCGGTAAAAATGGAAGTAGAGGAAAATTTACAAAGTTTGAATAATCTTTTGGATTAAAAATTCCGGCAATTAATGCCAATGGTAAAGAAAATAAAAATAAAATCATAAATTTATTAATTAATAATTTATCAATAATTTTAAATATCTTTGCATTTCTTTTTTTCAAGTAAATAACTGGAAGTAAAAGCAATGAATAATAAAAGATTGAATTTAAAAACCATAAATATGCTGGAAGTGGCAGATAATAAAATTCAGAGTTGTAATAATTTGCAGAAATTAAATAACCAAAAGGGACTATAAAAAAACTACAAAATGTCAGTGGCAGCATTATTCTTTTTAGTCTTTCGTTAATTAATTCTTTATTGCTTCTTTTTTTTGAAGAAAAACTTAAAGCCATCCCACCAATAAAAAACAATATAGGCATTCTCCATATATTTAATGCCTGAGAAAGTATAAGTAAGAAATCTATTAGGTTGTCTTTTTCTTTAGTTACAATAAACCCTATTGCTATTGTCTCTGGTATAAATGAAATAATAATGTGATAAAAAATTAATAGTAATAAAGCTATTGACCTGATGGAATCGATTTCATATCTTCTCATTTTTTAAAAATAGATGATAATCATATAAGTAGACATCAATGCCATGACTAAATTTTCAATAATAGTTAAGGAGGAAATATCTAAATTAATTGAAGATCCCATGCATGCACATTTGATAATTTCTTTTTTTTGAAGAGAAATGAAAACCCCTAAAGACTGAGATAACATAAAAACAAGAGTCATGATATATGCAATAAATAGAAAATTGGTAGAAAGAAAAATTAAAGCTAGAAATAGTTCTATAAATGGATAACTCATGGCAAAGCCTGGAATAATTTTTGAAATTAAATCATATTTCTTGAAAGATCCACTAAACCCTTTAACATCGATTAGTTTTAAGAATGAAAATAATAAAAAGAAAATGCCCATATAAGAAATCATCCAATCATTTAATTCAAAATTATCTCTTGAAAACTGTAAAGATAATGATGAAATAATCACAATAAATAAAGCTACTAATAAAGTTTTTTTTGAATAAAAATATTGAATAATTTTTGAATTAAATGATTCTTTAAAAATTTTATATTCACCTAAATTATCAATTAAAGAATTGACCTCACTTAAAGAAAAATTTCTATTAGCTTCTATGTAAACTTTTTCTTCGTTAAGATTTACATTTGCAGAAATTATAAAGTCACTTGATTCTAAATTTTCTTTAATGCTTTCAGCACAACCATCGCAGGTCATGCCTCTTACTTTGTAAATTGCTTTCATTTTTATTTTTCAATTTGCTATTATTATTTAATGAATACCAAGTTATTTATTACATCACTTATATTACTATCTATGTTAATTTCATGCTCAAGTAATGAGAATGGTAAAACTATAGACTCAGCATCAAGCGAATCAGAAATTGCATTAATTGAAAAGGTTGATAATTCTAATAAATCAGGATCATCAAAAATAAATGACTCAAACATGGCACCTTTTTTAAAAGTAGAATTTCTACCAAGCTCTACTGCAAGATATTTAATAACAGAGCAACTAGCAAACTTAGATTTTCCAATTGATGCTATTGGCGAGACTAATCAAATAAGTGGATTAATAAGCTTTAATGAAAGTGGAAAAATTATTCAGAATAATTCTACGATAGTTGTAAATGTAAATTCATTAAAAAGTGATAGCGGAAGAAGAGATAGGTACATATCCAGAAAAAGTCTAGAGTCTGATAAATATCCTGAAGCAACAATAAATATTAAAAAAATTAATAATATGCCCTGGCCTCTTCCAGAAAGCGGTTCTGTAGAAGTTGAAATTATTGGCGACATGAATGTACATGGTGTTACAGATGAAGTCACATGGAAAACAGATGTTAATTTTGAAAAAGATAAATTAAATGGAATTTCTAGAACTAATTTTAAATTTGAAAAGTTTAATATGGATCTGCCGAGAGTAGCTATTGTATTAAGTGTTGAAAATAATATTAGATTAGAATTAGAATTTTCAGCAGAAATAGTTAAATAATGATTAAGTGAAAAAAGTATTATTGGTAACAGATACATGGTCTCCACAAGTTAATGGTGTAGTTAATACTTGGAAAAACTTGTTAAGCATTTCAAAAAAAAATGATATGGAAATCAAAGTAATTCACCCTTATCTTTTTTCTAATTTTTCTTGGCCTTTTTATAAAGAAATCAGGCTACCTTTAGTAAGATACAAAACAGTAATAAGTTTAATTAAAGAATATAATCCTGAATATATTCATATTGCTACCGAAGGAATTTTGGGTTGGCACACAAGAAATTACTGTATAAAGAAAAATTATCTTTTTTCAACAAGCTATCATACAAAATTTCCAGAATTTTTATCATCATTATATTGGGTGCCCAAAAAATTAACTTACAACATTATTAGAAAATTTCATAATGCTTCAAAATCAACTTTAGTTAACACCCCAACAATGAAAAAAGAACTTAGTTCTTTAAATTTTACTCACTTAAAAGAATGGACAAGAGGAATAGATAAGGAAATATTTAAGCCATCTTTTGATAAAGAAATAAGAAGTTCAATGAATCCGAAAAACAAAGAAAAAATTATTCTTTATGTTGGAAGAATCAGTAAAGAAAAAAATTTATTAAATCTTTGTAAGATAAGTCAACAATTAAAGAATTTTCAATTTGTATTTGTTGGCGATGGGCCATTCAAAAATAAATTGATAAAAGAGTTTCCTGAAGTAATTTTTCCCGGATACAAATTTGGTAATGATCTATCAAAGTATTATTCAAGCGCAGACTGTTCGGTATTCCCAAGCGTAAATGATACTTTCGGAAACACAATTCTAGAATCTATTTCATGTGGAACTCCTGTAGCTGGATTTCCAGTAAATGGTCCAATAGATATTATTCAACAAGGTATATCTGGTTATACAGACAAAGATTTGTCTGTAGCGATAAATAAATCTCTAAATTGTGATAAAAATAAAATTTTAAATAGTATAAATAAGTTCACATGGGAAGAATGTTTTAAGATTTTTGATAAATCAATTATTAAACTAATTTGAAGATATTTGAGATCCAATAAAAGTAGTTATTATAGCTATCAATACCGTTGATAAAATTACACCAAGTATTACTAATAGCGCCAATTTTGAACTTGAAGGGGTTATTCTCATTTGATTGAATCCAGTAACCCTTGTATGTACCCTTGAGCAAATATTCTTGATCTGTATCCTCCAAGGTTTCCAGGAAATTCTTGATCGTTATATATGTCTGGGCAATGATCATCCATAAAGCAGCCTTTGAATCCGGCATCTTTATAAATCTTCATTGCTTTCACCATGTCTACGTATCCAGTGTTAATAAATTCCTCGTTGAACTCATTTGGGTTTGGAGCAGATACGTTTCTAAAATGTACATATAAAATCTTATTTCTTGATGCAAAGTATTCGATCATCTCATATATATCTTCGTCCATTTCAGAAAAAGTTCCCTGGCAAAATTCTATTGCATTTGAATCAGATGGATAAATTTCAATTAGTCTTTTAAACGCATCGAAGCTGGTCATTATTCTTGGTACTCCACCGAGATTATCTACTGGAGGGTCATCTGGATGTATGCCGAGTCTTATTCCTTCTTCTTCTGCAACAGGAGTAACTGCTTTGATCCAGTATTCGAGGTTTTGCCAGAGCATCTCTTTGGTTAAAAAATTAATATCATTAATTGGAAAGCTGTCTGTATGCTTTATTTTAATTGAATTTTTACCTGCTAGTTCCAAATTTTTACTATTAATATCGAATGCTGTGCCTGAAGAGTCCCCTCTGATTATTTTTGGCTCTGTCCTAATTGGCCCAAGTGGCATCCAAGTGTAACCCAGCATTGGCACACCAGCTCTAGCCATATCTCTTATTTGGTTAATTAAATCTTCTATAAGTTCATCTCTTTTGGGTCCTGCAGTAACAACATCCCAATAATATGGATCAATAAAAAAACCACTCTCAACACCAACTAAATTTAAATCTTCAGATTTTAATTTTTCAACAAGATTTTTGTAACTATTATAATTATCTAATGGCGGTTCATAATGCTTAGTCATACCGGGCCCACCATAATGAATAATGTTTTTAACACCTAACTGTTTTGAAATTTTAATAACCTCATCATTAACTTCTCTTATAGCCCAAGCTTCTTGCATTTATAAATATTAACATTTAGTTATCTTATTGTTCTATAATATTATTAAATTAATAAATTAAAAAAATGGATAACGATTTAATAAATATATCAGGAATTTTTTCTGCCCTATTTTTGGGTTTGATACTTGGTTTTAAGCACTCGACAGACGGTGATCATGTTGTTGCCGTTTCAACAATGGCAAAGAATTTCAATAATATCTTTAAGTCATTATGGGTAGGGGTTTCATGGGGCCTTGGGCACTCAACACCTCTGTTAGTTTTAGGGATATTAATTTTAATTGTTAAAGAAAGTTTGATGGATGTATATGAATCAGTTGCTACATATTTTGAATTTGGAGTAGCAATAATGTTACTTTTATTAGGTCTTCAAGTTTTTTATAAACTTTATAACGGCAGCATCCACATTCATTCACATGAACATGATGAAGATCATACACATCTTCATGGGTCTCACAACCATGAGAATGAAGAAAATAATCACCACGATCAAAGACATCCATTATTAACAATGTTTCCTTTTTTTAGGCCAAAATCATTTGTAATTGGATTGATTCATGGGATGGCCGGTAGTGCTGCTGTGATGCTTGCAATTTTGCCAACAACTCCTAGTATATTTACAGGTATCATTTTCCTTATTCTTTTTTCCGTTGGAACCATGTTATCTATGGCAATAATGACAATAATTTTAGCTCTACCTTTTAGATATAATTCTTCGGAAAAAATAAGCAATTTTATTATAGGTTTTTTTGGACTTTTGAGTGTTGCATTAGGTTTAGCATTAGGGTCTGATATTGTTTTAGGAACATCATTTACTGACATACTTTGGTACTAATCCATTAATTTAAGAAAAAGCTTTTTATTTCCTGATTCTAAATAGATACTTTCCGTTGTTCCGTCAACTGATTTTAA
>JACETA010000031.1 GCA_013911545.1 Chloroflexota bacterium
TAATTAGTCTTATAAATTGTTTAATAGGAAATATTAAATCCCATAATAAATTTTTTATTTTATTCCTAGTTGATAAAGAAGCTTTTTTAACAAATTCTTCTTTTAATCCTCTAATTGAAACAACTATATTTAGGTTGCTTGCTCTATATGCAGATGCAAATACAGTGATAAAGGTTAGGATCAATCCAGCAGAAAAAGAAATTATGATTGATGTGATTGAAAAATATGGCTTAATAACAAAGGTTCCTGCATCTATTAAATCTTGAAGAATATAAACTAGGCCAAAACTTAATCCTATTCCAATTAAGGTCCCAGCAATAGCTGCTAGAAAAGAATAAACAGTTCCTTCATAGGTAAATAACTGTATTAAATCTCTTCTTTTTAAACCTACCGCCCTTGCCATTCCTAATTCAGTTGATCTTGCAGCAGCTAATAAAACAAAAACTAAAAAAATCAGTAGCATTCCAACCATTATCGAAAAGGATCCAAAAATTGAAAATATTGTAGTAACCCCAGTTGCAACAGTTTCAGCTAATTTAACTCCATTATTTTTATAATCATCAACCCTTAATGTTGTTAAATCACCAAATATCATTAGTAACTGCCCAGCTTCAGCTTGCAACCCTGCTTTATCTAAGGCTCCAAGAATAATAAGTTGTAACTGATAATCACCTATAGAAGTAATAAAGTCTTCATTAAAATTATTATTTTCTAGATCTGAAGATATCTTGCTTAATTCCTCAAATGTCTCACTGTCTGCCTGTTCAATGGATTTAGCTTCTTCTTTAATTAATTCGGGAATTCCATTTGAAGAAAGTATATTAAAGAATTTGTTTGCAACTTGTTTATTTGTTAAATTTAATCTTAAAAATTGAGTTACATCATCTGATAGTTCCAATGAATTGTCTTGATCTCCTACATTTGAAACAGCTATATTAGTTATCATGTTTTCTTTAATTAATAATTTTTGCAAAACAGACATTTCAAATGAAACGGTAGGTGTAATGTTAGCTCCTGCAAGACTCCCATTTTTCAGTACATCCGCAACTTCAAATTCTTGCTTTTCTAGGTTTATGTAAACACCGACCGTATCACCTTTGTTTAAATTTAAAGTGTCACTTAATGCCATATTTATAAATACTTGACCCAAACCCAGCGAACTGATTGAAGTAGAGTCATTATTTATATTTTCAATTTCATCAAAATTACCTGAATATTTAGAATCATACCCTCTAACTTGTACTCTACTCTCAGCGATTTCTGATTTAATATTTTCAACTGGCAGATTAATTTCAATATATGGCATAATGCCATCAATATTGGAATTATTTGATGTTAATTTTTCTACTTCTTTAAATTCAGAATATGTAAAATACTCAACCCCAAATAGTTGTTTTCCAGGGCCGCTAATTATTTCATCTACATTACCTGCTGAATCAAAAACCACTGACCTAACTGAATATCTGACTGTATCCCCAATACCTAAAGATACTGCCACAATAATTGAGCTAAGCATTAAGCCCATTACAATTAATGTGCTTTGGCCTTTCCTTCTAGGTATATTTCTAGTTCCCATCTTAACGAGAATAAATCTTCTTAATCCCCCAATTAATAAAATAATTGAAATTACAATTAAAATTACAACCATGCTGTTTGCAAGAGAATTTGCAGGTAGTCCGAATACTTTTTCTTCCATAAATTAAACTACTTTACCGTCTTTCATATTTATAATTCTATTTGTTCTACCACCAACATATTCAGAATGAGTAACAATAACAAATGTTTGGTTATTTTTTTTATTTAAATCAGTGAGTAAATCCATTATTTCTAATTCGTTTGTACTATCTAAATTTCCAGTTGGCTCATCAGCCCAAACTATTGCAGGCTCATTCACTAATGCTCTTGCTAATGTAACTCTCTGTCTTTGCCCACCAGAAAGCTCTCCCGGAAGGTGTGTAGCCCAATCAAGCAGGCCAACATCATCTAGTTTTGCTTCCGATAATTTTCTTGCTTCTTTTGCAGATGTTCCAGAAACTAGCAAAGGCAATTCAACATTCTCAACTGTAGTTAAGACAGGCAACAAATTAAATGACTGAAATACAAATCCCATATTTTTTGCTCTGAACTCACTCAACTTGTCATCTGAAAGTGTCCCGAGTTCCATGCTCTGAAGTTTTATCGCTCCACTATCTATTGAATCAAGGCCAGAAAGACAGTTTAATAAAGTTGTTTTTCCACAACCACTGGGACCCATTATTGCAACCATTTCACCTTCATAAATATCAATTTTAACTTTATCAAGAGCAGTTACTTCAATATTTGTCCCTTTATATACTTTTAAAACATTTCTAGCAGAAATAACTAATTTTTTTGAAACAGTAACCTTTTTACTTTTCTTAGAAATTAATTTTTTTGGTGCTGATTTTTTTGGTGCTGATTTTTTTGGTGCTGATTTTTTTGTGGCTGATTTTTTTGTGGCCATCTCATTTACCTTTATTTAATGTATCAATTAATAATCAAATAATAATATTAACACAAAGAATTATTTAAAATCATAAACTTAAAATTAATGCACATTAATTAATTTAATGATAAATTAAGTAGCACCAATATTAAGGAGAAAATTTGTCAAAGATAACTGATAAGCCAGACAGTGAGACTAATCAATGTATTGAACAAGGTGACACATGTCATTGGGTTATTGAGCCTCCCAATGGGCCTGTAAGTTTAGGGAAATGTAAAAAATGTGGCGTTCAAAAAGAATTTAAAAACTCATTTGAATATAATACATGGCATGGTGAAAGACCTAAAAAAGGTGATGATAAATCTAAGGGTAAGACTAGTGACAAATCCAAGGGTAAAACTAATAATGATTAATAAGAGAGCTGTATAGCTCTCTTATTAAATTACTAATTTATGATAATTCTGCTTCAGCCCCAACTTCTTCAAGTTGTTTTTTACCCTCTTCAGCTTCGGCTTTTGGAACACCTTCTTTAACAGGTGATGGAGCGCCTTCAACTAAGTCCTTAGCTTCTTTAAGCCCTAAGCTTGTTAATGTTCTAACAACCTTAATAACTGCAATTTTATTTGCACCAAATGATTTAAGAGTTAAATTTACAGTGTCGTCATCGGATGATTGGTCTCCACTATCACCGTCACCACTTCCTCCAGACGCAGCTGGTGCAGCAGCTGGTGCAGCAGCAACAACCCCAAATTCATCTTGCAATGCTTTTACAAGCTCTGATAATTCTAGTACTGTCATATTTTTAACAGAATCTAATATATCTTTAGCAGTTCCAGATAAATTAACTTCGGCTTTTGGTTCTTCAGCTTTTGGTTCTTCAGCTGGAGTTTCTTCAGCTTTTGGTTCTTCAGCTGGAGTTTCTTCGGTTTTCTTTTCTTCTTCTAACATAATTCTCCTTTGATTATGAATTTTTTGATTCAACAATATTATTTAATACATTTACTAACGAATTAATTTGCGAGCTAAGTGAATATACAAATCCCGTTAAGGGTGCGCCAATTTGCCCAATAGCACTAGCTATTAATTCATTCCTTGAAGGCAATTTAGATAATTGCTCAACTTTGCTACTCTCTATAATTTCTCCATTTAAAACTGCGCCAATAATTTTAATATTTAAATCTTCTGCTTTAATTACCTTGTAGAGTTGTTTTGATGCTTGAGCTGGATCTAGGTCAGTTATCAGTAATGCACAAGTTCCGGTTATATAGTTTCTAAAATCAGGTATTTTTGCATCATTTGCAGCCAAATGAGCAATATTATTTTTTATAATTCTATATTTTGCCCCAACTGAATTTAATTCTTTCCTTAATGCAACCATAGTATTGGCAGATATATCTTTATATTCAGTAGACACAAGATATTCTGACTTTTTAAATAAATTAGTTAAATCTTCAAGTTGTTCAATATTTCGTTTATTTGGCATAAAAAAAATCTCGAGCAAACGCCCGAGATACCTTATAAAAATTGTTTATCTTTGTACCTCGGCAGGTAATTAAGCTTCCGCACCTGCTGTCTTAAGCAAACGTTATATTATGATAAAGAAATATATAGGTCAAATATTAGTTAATTGATGCTTCTAAATCGTCAATATCTAACTGAATCCCAGGGCTCATGCTAGTGCTAATTGATGCTTTTCTCATTAATCTGCCCTTAACTCCTTCAGGCTTAGAATCAAAAATAGTTTTAATTACACTCTTAGTATTTTCAATTAATTGATCAGCAGAAAAGCTTGCTTTTCCTACATTAAAATGAATGACTGAAGAACTATCAAGTTTTATTTCGGTGCGCCCTTTTTTGGAAGCAGAAATAGCTTGAGATATATTTTGAGGTTGAACAACTGTCCCAGTCTTTGGATTAGGCATCAAACCTTTCCTTCCTAAAAATTTACCCAGTTTACCTATTTTACTCATCTGGTCAGGAGTAGCTATAGCAACATCAAAATCTTGCCATCCTTTTTCAATATTTTTTACTATTTCATCATCTGACACAAAGTCTGCACCAGCTTCTTTTGCCGAAACTGCAGCATCGCCCTCTGCAAAAACAAGAACTCTTACCATCTTGCCTGTGCCATGAGGTAAATCTGCAACAGTCCTAAGCTGTTCGTCTGCATTCTTTGGGTCTGCATTAGTCATTAAGTGTATTTCTACAGATTCATCAAATTTTGCAGATGAAATATCTTTTATAAGATCAACCGAGTCATTTAAAGAATATGCTCGATCCTCAATTTTATTTTTAATTTCTAAATATCTTTTACTTTTTTTCATTTTTAATCCTTAATCAATTCCGTCTACTTCTATGCCCATACTTCTTGCTGTACCAGCAATTATCATGGCGGCAGCATTTTCATCCATAGCATTTAAATCTTGCATTTTTTGTTTACCTATTTCTTTAGCCTGATCAAACGTTATTTTGCCTACAATCTGTACACCGCTTTCAGATGCTCCCTTAGGGATTTTTGCAGCCTTTAATATTAATGCTGCAGCAGGAGGACTTTTAAGTTCAAAAGTAAATGATTTATCTTGATAGATAGTAATTTCTACAGGAATCACATCACCTTTCATTGAGGCAGTTTTTTCATTATATTCTTTGACAAATGCCATTATATTTGCGCCATGCTGACCTAAGGCAGGTCCTACAGGAGGGGCAGCAGTTGCTGCACCACCTTCAATTTGAAGTTTTACTATTGCTTGAATTTTTTTAGCCATAATTTAATTTCTTTCTAGTTGAAGAAAATCAAGGTCAACAGGGGTGTCTCTTCCAAAGAAAGAAACAAGCACTCTAGCTTTACCTTTATCTTCATCAACATACTCAACTGTTCCTAAAAACTCTGCGAAAGGACCATCAGTAATTTTAACTGAATCACCTTCATTAAAACCAACTCTTACTCTTGGCGAATCTGCATTCATTCTAGAGAAAATATGTTCAACCTCAGAATCAGATAAAGGGACTGGTTTTGGCCTTGTATCTTTTTCATCTTCAGCAGAAATGAATCCTGTTACTCCAGGTGTATTTCTAACATTGTACCAAGTCTGATCATCTAAGCTCATACTCACAAGAATATATCCGGCATACATCTTTTTTTCCACAGTATGTCTCTCGCCATCCTTAACTTCAACTTCCTCTTCTGTTGGAACTACAACCTCAAATACATTTTTATGCAACCCCATTGTTTCAACACGCTGATCAAGATTCTTTTTTACACGATCCTCTTGGCCAGAATAACAATGTAAAATATACCATCTAGGCTCTATTTCATTTTTCGTATTCTCAGACATAATCAATTAACTTTCTGTTAAAAATTTGAATAGCTCAGCAAAACCAATATCAATCACTGAAAGTATTGCACCAATAGTTCCAGAAATAATTAAGACTAACAAAGTTAGTCTTAATGCTTCCCTTCTTGTTGGCCAAGTAACTTTTTTTAATTCATTCCAAATTAATCCAGCGGATTTTGATACCGAAGGTCTTGTATTGCCGGATGTAACTTTATTATTAGAAGACATTATCAGCTTTCTCTATGCAAAACTCTTTTTCTGCACTTGGGACTATTACAAAACTTAACCAATTCAACCCGATCAGTTGTATTTCGTCTATTTTTTTGAGAGTGATAATTTCTTTCTTTGCACTCCGTGCAAACAAGAGTTATTAAAACTCTAGAACCAGTTTTAGCCATTATTCCTTTTTATTAACCTACTACTGAAGTTATTACACCAGAACCAACTGTTCTCCCACCTTCTCTAACAGCAAATCTCAATTCCTCTTCAAGAGCAACAGGATACATTAGTTCTAGGTCAACAGTAGTGTTGTCACCAGGCATTAGCATTTCAGTTCCTTCAGGTAATGTTATTGTACCAGTTACATCAGTAGTCCTGATGTAGAATTGAGGCTTATAGCCTGAGAAAAACGGTGTATGCCTTCCGCCCTCTTCTTTAGTTAAAACGTAAATTTGCGCTTTTGCTTTAGTTCCAGGTTTTAAAGTTCCAGGTTTACATACTACTGCACCTCTTGCAATATCTTCTCTCTCTAGACCTCTAACTAAACACCCTACAGCATCTCCAGCCAATCCAGATTCTAAAGATTTATGGAACATCTCAACACCAGTAATTGTAGTTTTTTGACTTTGACCAAAACCAACAATTTCAACTTCTTCACCTACTTTAACTTCACCTCTCTCGACTCTTCCAGTAACAACGGTACCTCTACCTTTAATACTAAATACGTCTTCAACAGGCATCAAGAAAGGTAAGTCAGTTGGCCTTTCAGGAATTGGAACATATTCATCAACTTGACCCATAAGATCAACTATTTTTTCTGACCATTCACCATTCCCTTCTTCTTCCAGCGCTTTCAATGCACTAACTCTAACTATAGGTGTGTCGTCACCTGGGAATCCATACTCAGTTAATAATTCACGGACTTCCATTTCTACTAATTCTAAGAGTTCTTCGTCATCCATAACATCTGTTTTGTTTAACGCAACAACAATTTTTGGAACATTAACCTGTCTAGCTAAAAGAAGATGTTCTCTAGTCTGTGGCATAGGTCCATCAGGCGCACTAACCACGAGTATAGCTCCATCCATTTGCGCTGCTCCAGTAATCATATTTTTAATATAATCTGCGTGACCTGGACAATCAACGTGAGCATAGTGTCTAGTATCTGTTTCATACTCTACGTGAGTAATTGCAATAGTAACACCTCGCTCTTTTTCTTCTGGAGCATTGTCAATTGAATCAAATGCCCTAAAAGATACATTATCTTGTTTTGCTGCTAAGCAAGCTGTAATTGCTGCAGTCATAGTTGTTTTACCATGGTCAACATGACCAATAGTACCCACATTTACGTGGGGTTTGCTTCTGTCGTAAACTTGTTTACCCATATTTTTTTACCTCCGGATTTTATCCAATCGATATTTTACTATTATTTTTAAAATTCTGCTATGGAGCCCACAACCAGAGTTGAACTGGTGACCTCGTTCTTACCAAGAACGTGCTCTACCACTGAGCTATGTGGGCGAATTTCCTCTGGTGCAGGGGGAGGGATTCGAACCCCCGTAGCCCAAAGGCGCCAGATTTACAGTCTGGTGGTATTAGCCACTCACCCACCCCTGCAGGTCCATAATCTAATTAACACAGGTGAGAATTCTAATACCTGATTGAAAAATAAACAATAGAAAAGGGGAAAAAGGAAATTTTGGAGCCCCGGGAGGGAGTTGAACCCACAACCTGCTGATTACAAATCAGCTGCTCTGCCATTGAGCTACCGAGGCAAATTATTGAATTGAATTAACGCTTCATCAAAAATAACTTTCAATGGAATATTATGCACTTTTGATAAATTCTTGCAATCCTCGTATTCAGGATATGCACCAATTACTTCACCTGAATCCAATTTTATTTTTAAATTTATTTTCCCATACTTTGTTGAAACAGTCTCGATTCTTCTATCAAAAGCTTCTCTTTTGGTTTTAAAAATCCTTACACCAAAAGTAGATGTTTCTCTCTTTAAAAGATCGATAACCTTATTAGTCAATTTATTTGAACATAATACAGAAATTTTATAAGCGGGCCTTCCTTTTTTCATAAGAATATTTTCGGCCCAAACATCATTAACTCCTAATTCTAAAATCTTATCAAATACAAATGAAATAAATTCAGAAGACATATCATCAATATTAGTTTCTAAAATATCTAATAAATCAAAATTATCACTAGAAGATATTAAATTAACTGAAATAGAATTTGATGAATCCTTAAAATCCTTAGTTCCGGCACCGTAACCAATTTTTTTTATTGTGCCCTCGATCTCATAATTATGATTAAAGTTTTTCAACAAACTTATTCCTGTAGGGGTACACATTTCAAAGTTTGGATTTTTTTTTGAAGTATAAATTGGAATTGCTAAATTCTTAATTAAATTTAATGACACTGGAGCCAAACTGCTGACCATCCCATGATCAATTTCTATTTCTCCCTGAGAGAATGGTATCCCGGAATGATATAAATTTTCTATATTTAAAAATTCAAGACATTTGTAGAAACAAACAATATCAAAAACTGTATCAAAATTTCCAAGCTCATGAGG
>JACETA010000032.1 GCA_013911545.1 Chloroflexota bacterium
ATTTAATAAATCATTTTTATTTTTATTTTTGAATAATAATCCATTTTTATTATTAATAAGTTCACTGTAGCCATTTATATCTGATGCCAAGACTGCAGTCTTTGTAGCCATAGCTTCCATCAGGACAATTCCAAAACTTTCATTTTCAATTGCTGGAGAACAAAGAATATCTGAATTTCTATAATGATCGTAAAGATCTTTTCCTTCAAGATGCCCAAAAAATTTACAGTTATCTAATTCATTGTATGTATTTTTTAAAATTTCAATATCTTTTCCTATCATAACGAGCTCAAAATCATTCTTTAGATTTTTAAGATTTAACAATTTAAAAGCTTTTAAAAGTAAGTCAACACCTTTTCTTTCTTCGTTTCTACCAACAAATAAAATTTTTAATTTATCTTTTTTTATTAAGTTAGAATTGAAAAAAAGATTTTTACTAACCCCATTTGGGTATACATTAACTGGAAAATTATAGTTATACACTTCTAGAGATTTATGAGCTGAATTAGAAACAGTAATAATATAATTTTTTGTTTCTACCCATGGCTTTAATAAATATCCCCAAGCTCTAAATTTCCAACTTTTTTTTAATGTTGCATGAAAAGTTAATACAGTTTTTGACCTTGAAAATATAATAGAAAATATTGAAATAAATGGAACCAGCGGTTCATGAATATGAACAATATTAAAATTATTTATTTTAAAAAAATTGTAAATTCTAAATATACTTTTCCATGATAATAAAATATGAGCAACTGTGCTTCCAAATTTAATTGGAACCGGCTTTCCTAGATTTATTATTTTTACATTTTTAATTGAAAAATTATTTTTAGATGAGGTTGTAAGAATTGTTACATCTTTACCTTTTTCTTGCATCTCAATTGCAAAATTTACAACATGATTTGTAACCCCACCTGTTAATGAGATGTCGTAAGGCAGGACAAGACATATTTTCATTTTAGTAACTCAAAGCCAAACCATCTTTTCTAGGATCAGAACCAGAAATTATTACATCTTTAAATTTATTAATAATTTGGCCCCCACCAAAAGTTCCTCTTTCATAATTTTTTAAAATATTAATTTTATGCTTATATGATTCTAAAATTTCATAAGTTTTTTTATCGAAAGATTCTTCTAAATTCACAATAGATGTTAGAAAATCATAATTAAATCTCGGTGCATCTAATGAGGCTTGAGGAGTCATTTCTAGGTCAATCATATTCGAAATTACTTGAAGATGTCCTTGGGGTTGCTGAAATCCTCCCATAACTCCTAATGAACTTACAAGCTTACCGTCTTTTGTTATTAAAGATGGGATAATAGTATTGAATGGTCTTTTAAGTGGTTCTAGTTTATTAGGGTGATTTTCTATAAGAGAGAATAATGAACCTCTATTATTCATTGCTATTCCATAATCCGGTATGACTATACCGCTTCCAAAGCTTTGAAAAAGGCTATTTATGAAAGAACATGCATTTCCATCCTTATCTATTACAGATATATATACTGTGTCTCCTTGAGTTTTAAAATGACCAATATCATAATTAAATTTCGCATTATTTTTATCTATTTCATTAAATCTTTTATTTGCATATTCCTTAGACAATAATTTATCAACAGGAGTTTTATAAAATTCAGGATCTGATACATGCCACAAAGAATCCCTAAAAGATATTTTCATTGACTCAAGTTGATAATGTAGCTTCAAAGATTCATTATTGAAATCATTGAAGTTTTCAAAAATATTTAATCCAATTAAGGCTGCAATCCCCTGACCATTTGGAGGGCATTCCCATACATCATAACCTCTATAATTAACTGAAATTGGATCAACCCATTCTGATTCATGATTTCGAAAATCATCCTCAGTCAAAAATCCATCAAATTTACTCAAATAACTGATAATTTTTTCTGGTACTTCACCATGATAAAAGTATTTTTTTCCATTTTCAGCAATATTTTTTAAAGTATTGCCCAAATTAGGGTTAACAAATTTATCTCCAAATTTTGGCGATTTATTATTAATAAGAAAGTCACAATTTCCATTTATAGATAATTTTTCTTCAGATTTAGACCAATAATCTGCAATAATTTCTGATATGGGAAAGCCATTAATTGCTAAATCAATTGCAGGGGCCAATACAGTATCTAATGAAAAATTTCCATATTTTTTTGATAATTCTTCCCATGCATGAACAGCCCCTGGAACACTAACTGACAGTCCTGATTTAGGGCCTTCAGATGGAATTTCTTTGAAACCATTATCTTTAATGTATTTCAAATCAGCCTTAGACCCTGACCTTCCGCTTCCATTTAATGCAATGATTTTGGAGTCACTATTTATATAAATTAATGCAAATACGTCACCTCCGATACCTGTAGACATTGGCTCAACAACATTTAATGCTGCTGCTGCTGCTATCGCTGCATCAATTGCATTCCCACCTTTCTTTAAGATATCTAAACCTGCATTTGCAGCTAGAGGGTGGCTAGTCGCTATTGAGCCATTCAAGCCCAAAACATCGGAACGCCTAGAATTATATTTACTAAAAGTATTTATATTCATAATTTATTTTGATCTAGGGTTGAATATATCAGTTAAAGCATCCCCCAGTAAATTCCAGCAAAAAATTAAAATCCATACCACAGCAACTGGAGCAAGTATCTGTTCTGGATGATTTACTAGCACTGATACGCTAGATGACCCTCGGCCTGATACATCAGCTATCATTATGCCTAAACTAGGGTGAGGTGGTTGAACACCAAGACCTAAAAAGCTTAGAAATACCTCTGTTCCAGCAACTGCACCTAACCCGAAACTTGCAGAGACAATAATAGGGCCAATTACATTTGGCAAAATATGTCTAAATAGAATTCTTGCATTAGAAGCACCAGCAATTTTAGCAGCCTGAACGTATTCTCTTTGACTTATAGATAAAACTTGCCCTCTTACCAACCTCATCATTCCAAACCAGCTTAATGGGAGTAGAGCAATTCCAATTACTGCAAAATCAACAATTCCACTTGAAACGATGCCATTTATTCCTGTAAAATTTTCAAATTTTCTAGCTAAATCTACTATCCTTGGTCTTAAGGTAGCTGCAAGAATAATTATCAATAATATGTCTGGAAATGCAGCAAGTATTTCACCAATTCTTGTTATAAATGCATCCACTCTACCCCTAAAATATCCAGCTATTAAACCTAAACTCACCCCAAGTATTAAGCTTCCTGTAATAAGCCCTACAAATGTAATTATTACTGTTGTTTGAATTCCCCAAATAATTCTTGTAAAAATATCCCTGCCAAGTCTATCAGTACCAAAAATATGCTCCCATGTAGGGCTGCTTTGAGTATTTAATAAATTAGTTTCAGAGTAAGAATAAGGAGCTATTAGAGGAGAAAAAATTCCTACTAAATAAACAATGCTTAATATTACTATGACCGTAAGAGCAACTTTTTTTTGAAGTAATGATTTAAAGCCTTCTCTAAAAGGAGAAGAAGATAAAACATTTGATTTTTTTTTAGTTATCATTTGAATATTTTATCCTTGGGTCTAAAAATACATACAAAATATCAACGATTAGATTTGCAACAACAAGTGATGCTGTGCCAATCAATGTTAAGGCCATAATAATTGGATAATCTCTTGAAAAAATTGCATCCAATGCAAATCTAGCAACTCCAGGAATTCCAAATATTAACTCAACAATCAGTGCTCCTCCTAACATTCCTGAAAAAGACAAACCCAGAACTGTTACAACAGGTAATATCGCATTTCTTCCAACATGTTTAAAATTAATAGAAAATCTATCTACACCTTTTGCCTTTGCAAAAGTAATAAATTCTTGACCTAATACATCAAGAGTGCTTGCTCTCATTAATCTAGCAATAACAGCAATCCCTGGTAATCCAACAGTTATTGCAGGTAAAATAGCTCTTTTATCAAATATTCCTCCCCAACCTGAAACCGGCACCCACCCCAACTCTAAAGCAAAAATAATAATTAATAATGGCGCTGTTAAAAAAACAGGCATTGCGTACATGATCAATGTCATTGAAACAATTGCAGGATCAGTGGGAGTTCCCTGTTTCATAGCAGCATAAAATCCTAATGGTATTCCAAAAAAAGTTGAAATTATTATAGAAATTAAAAATAACTTAGAAGATACGATTAATTTGGGTGAAAGTAATTCAAATACTGTTTTACCTGGGTATTTGTAACTCTCTCCAAAATCTCCTGTTATAGAATCAGAGACGTACCTAAAATATTGCAATAAAAGCGGATCATTAAGACCTTTTTTATCTCTAATAGACTCAGCTAATTCTTCGGTATAGTTGTTACCAAGCATAACCTCAACAGGATCACCAGGGCCATAATGACCAAGAATAAAAACTATTAATGTGATTACAAGCATCACAAATGGAACCCATAGTATTCTTTTTAAGGCATAAAAAATCAAAATTACATTTTTTTAATTTTGAATATAAACGTTTTTGAGTTTTGGCACAATTAAAGGAGTAAATTCAAAACCTTTTACTCTAGAATTAATTAATGCCATACCTTCTTGATCAAACCACATAGGAAGCCAAGGCGCATCATCAATTATCATTTGTTCAGCTTTATTATATTTACTAAACCTTGAAAGAGGGTCTTGGTCGGTTCTTGCATCCTCAAGCAATTTATCTACTTCATTGTTTCCATACATTCCATGATTTCCTTTGCTTTCAGAATGGAATAGTATGTCAATGAAGTCTTGCGGGTCTGGATAATCTGCTTGCCATCCTGAACCACCCCAAACTTGCAATCTTTCTCTATGAAGGTCTTGAAGGTAAGTGGCCCATTCAACTTGCTGAATTTCAATTTGTACTCCTAAAATTCTATCCCACATGTCAGCTACTACTTCCATGTCTAGGCTTGGAGAACCTCCGGTTCCAGGAATAGTAACAACTATTGGTGGCCTTGACTCTGGATCAGCATATTTAGATTGTTCAAGAAATTTTAATGCTGCGTCAGGATCATAATCTAATCCTTTAATATCACTAGAAAATCCTGGAAAGTTCGGCGGCAATATTCCATAAGCAGGTCTTACAAGATCAGAATATACAGATGAAGCAATTAATTGTTTATCTACTGCATAGTTTAATGCCTTTCTAAAATTTGCATCGTCAAAGGGAGGCATTGATACATTGAATCCAATATAATTTATCGTAAATGAAGGTGGAACCATAACCAAATCATTATTAAGAGGATCATTTGGATTTTGGACTCTTTCTAAATCAGCCAAACCAACTCCAGTAATATCTATTTCGCCGTTTTCATACATAGCCATTGGTACACCACCAGCTAAATTAAACTCTACTCTATCTAATTTTGCTAAATCGCCCCAATAGTTATCATTTCTTTTAAGTATTAAAACCTGCCCTAAATCATATCTTTCTAATTGGAATGAGCCAGTTCCAACAGGATTATCAGTCCAATTTTCACCCATATTTACATTACTTTCTTTTAAAACATAGGCAGTAGGATATGTTAATTTAGCTAAAAAATAAGCTTTAGGAGAATCTATATTAATTTGCAATGTCTTGTCGTCAATAAGTTTAATACCACTAATTTCAGTTGATTTACCATCAATAACATCTTGAGCTCCAATAATATCTCCTAAATATAATTCAGCTACCGGTGATTCAGTTTCTGGGTTTGCGGCCCTATTAAATGAGTATATGAAATCTCTTGCAGTGACATTCGAACCATCAGAAAATTTTAAGTCATCTCTTAAATTGAAAGTATATTGCGTTCCTCCTTCACTCATATCCCAGCTTTCAGCCAAATCGGGCACTATTTCTAATTCTGAATTGAGGCCAACCAAGCCTGAAAACATTTCCACAACTAAACCTGCAGATGTAGTGTCAGTAACCAAATGTGGATCAAGAGTTGGCGGGTCTCCCCACAATCTTTTTAAGGTACCACCTGTTGTTTCTGAGGAACTTCCATCATCTTCTGTAAGTGATGGGGCAATATTACTTTTATCACCATTGACTTCCTGATTCATGGTCATAAGGTTATCTTCGCTAGATTCTGAACAAGCAAATAACAAAGAAGTTATAAGTAATACAGTTAATAATAATTTTTTTCTTTTAATAAACATAAATAATTTTGATTGTTGATAATATATTAATTATATATGTTAAATTTAATTTTGGGATTTCTTTGTGAATTTCAAAAATTCGAATAACAATTGGTCTATTTCTCCATCAAGCACCTTTTGAACATCAGACATTTCAAATCCAGACCTTATATCCTTAACCAAAGTGTATGGATGCAAGACATAACTTCTCACTTGATTGCCCCATTCTGCAGATACAAATTCACCTTTTAATTCATTTTCTTTTTCTTTACTTTTTATATTTTCTAAGTCTACTAATCTTGATTTAAGTATTTGCAAAGCAATATTTTTATTTTGGGATTGGGAACGTTCATTTTGTACAGATACTACAATCCCAGAAGGTTTATGGGTAAGTCTAATGGCAGACGAGTTTTTTTGTACACTTTGACCTCCTGCTCCACTTGCTTTAAATGCTTCTATCTTCAGGTCGTCATTATTTATTTCAACCTCTATAGATTCTTGAAAATCTGGAATAACTTCTACGAGAGCGAAACTTGTATGACGTAAGTTTGCAGAATTAAAGGGTGAAAGTCTTACTAACCTATGAACACCTTTTTCACCTTTTAAAAGTCCAAAAGCTTTTTCGCCACTAATTCTTATTAAGGCACTTTTTATTCCAGCTTCATCCCCAGGGGATGAAGTCAAGATTTCTGATTTAAAATTTTTCTTATCTGACCATCTTGTATACATTCTCAAAAGCATTGATGCCCAATCTTGTGCATCAGCACCACCTGCACCGCCACTGATTGTCATCAAAACATCATGCTCATCATGTTCTCCTGAAAACTGAAGTTCAGTTTCGATTTTTATAATTTCTTGTTTAATATTTTCAATTTCTTCGAAAGAATCTTTTTCTAAAGTTAATAATTCTTCATCACTTGAATCTTGAGCTAATTGGTAGTAACTTTCTACGGACGAATTTAAGGAATTAATTTTACTTAAAAAAGATTTTTTTGTAGCTAGAGATGTCATTAGTTGAGAACCTATTTTTCTATCTTTCCAGATGTCAGGTGATTGAGATTTAGACTCAAGTTCTTCAATTTCATTTTCTAATTTTTTAAAATCAATCAATGAATTTATTTCAGAAATATTATCTCTTAAACTCGAAATTATTTTTTTAAATTCAATCATTTTATTCTACTTCAGTAATACCAGATGATTTAAGCGAATCTTTAATTAATTTTTTATCAATTTCACTTAAAGATTTTTGTGGTTTCCTTGGCTCTCCACCTGCAAATCCCAATAAATCTAGAGCATACTTTATTCCTGCGGCCCCCCTAGAAAGAATATTCCAGTCCAAGTCAACTAGATTATCATTTAATTTTTTTGCTTCAGTAAATTTTCCATTCAAACCAAGCTTAATGATGTTTCTACAAATTTTTGGGGCAATATTTCCTAACATGAAACAGCCACCATTTGCTCCTTCAAGTGACATTGCAGGCATTAAATTTGCATTGGGAATCCAGAATTGTTTAGATTGGTCAACATATTTTCTTGTCATCATTTCAAATCTAACTAGATGACTTGCAATGTAACCAAAAACATTATCGTGATCGCAAAATCTTCCAATTTGGTCTGGGTCAGCACCTTCAGTAGACATTGAAGAAGCAAATCCTCCAGGTGACATTTGGTGAATAATTAATACTGGTTTAGGAATGTCTTTAAGAACCTCATCGAAATATTTATCTATTGTCTCTCTTCTTCTAGGAATCCGAATTCTTATTAAATCTGCTCCCATCTCTACATATTTTTCTGATTCTTTTAAAGTCCCAGAAATTGAAGGATTATCGACTCCAGCAATTATAAGCTTTTTATTTTTTAAAACATTAGAAACGGTTTTGAAAATATCTAATTTTTCATTATGGCTTAGAAGGCTTTCTTCGCCATTTTCAGTACCAAGCACAAAACCAGATAATTCTGAATTAATCCATTTTATTGAGTTATTTTCTACAGCTTCTAAATTGACTTCATCTTTTAAAGAAAAAGGTGTAGGCATTGGCGCAACTAATATTGGTCTTTCAGGTTCATTAATCATATTTATTAACCTTATATAATTTAATTAATTAAAATTTAGTATATCAAGTAAAAGGAA
>JACETA010000033.1 GCA_013911545.1 Chloroflexota bacterium
GGAACATGGTCGTCAATAAAAAAGCTATCATAACCAACGTCATTATAAATTTTCATTGCTTTGTGCATATCAACATAACCCGTATTTACAAATTCTTCATGAAATTTTGGAACTTGTCCTGAAACATTCCTAAAATGTACATAAAGAATTTTTTTTCTTTCACCAAAATATTTTATCATTTCATAGATGTCATCATTCATCTCTGAAAAAGTTCCTTGGCAAAATTCAATGCCATTGCTATCTGATGGGTATATTTCAATTAATCTTTTGTATGCATCGAAACTTCTCAAAAGTTGAGGAATCCCCCCTAAAGTTTCCACTGGAGGATCGCACGGATGTATTCCGAGCCTAATCCCTTCTTCTTCAGCAATTGGAGTAATAATATTTATCCAATACTCTAAGTTATTCCACATTTCTTCTTCTGTATATTCTCTGTCGTGGGTTAATGGAAGGTCTTTAGCTATGTTGTAGTCAAAAGCTGTTGCTTCAGCATTGCCTCTAATGTATTTTGGTTCAGTTCTCCATACTTGTGAAGGCATCCAATTGTAGCCAAATATTGGAATTCCGGCTCGAGCAATATTCCTTATTGTGTAAACCATATTCTCAATTTGTTCATCTCTTTTTGGCCCACCTAACATAATATGATCATAAAACTTTGTAGGCACATTTTCTAAAGCACTTAATTTCATTCCATAGCTTTCAACATTCCTTCTGAGACTAACCAAATCTTTTAATTCCCATCTATCATTGTGATCTAATAAATGATTATCTTTATCACTATTTTGGTTGAGTAAAATATCGGTTGCACCGTACTCCTTAGCAAATTTTAAAAATTCTGGTGATGGTTTGTGAAACTGTCCTAATCCACATCGCATATTACTCCTTTACTGGTTTAATTTATGATATACCCAAAGGATTTTTTTTAGGAATTCCTGTTTTTCTTGGATATAAATCAGGAGTTTTTTTGAATTTCTTGTAAATGACTATTGTCGATTTACTGCTAGTTGTAGAATAATTAATCATCTTTCCTCCTAAAACTTCAGCTGAATATTCTGAATTAATAATCTCATTAGAAATATTATTACCCTTAATGCAAATAGATTTGCCAGATAATTTTAATAGTGGCAATGAAAATTCATTTAACGTAGAAATATTTGATACTGCCCTGGATAAGCAAATATCATAATTTTCACGATGATCATCATGATGGGCAATTTCTTCAATTCTTGAACAAATTATTTTTAAATTTATTCCTAATTCGCTTATAACTTTTTCAATAAAATTACATTTTTTATGATTTGAATCAACAAGAGTTAAATTTGCATTAGTGTGCATTATTTTAAAAGGTATCCCTGGTATTCCTGCGCCAGTTCCTATATCAATAATCTTTGAAGAATCTTCTAAATTTATATTTGCATAATTTAAAGAATGGATACTTTCATAAATTAAGACCTTCTTAATTTCTTCAATATTATTTAACCCAGTTAAATTAAATTTTTTGTTTTCAGAATAAATCAAATTTGCAAATGCATTTGCTTTCTCAGACTGTTCTGAATTTAATAAATTTTCTAACATTTTTTTTCCATATAAATAATTATATAATTAAAACTATTATGTCAGATAGTTGTTGTTCCCCTAAAAGTGATAGAGAAAATCCAAAAAAAAATAATTTTATAAATAGATCATTTTCAAAAAATTTCAATGAAACAAATTTTGAAAATTTAGAAGGTGGTTGGTTTTTAATGGGCTCTGAGGAAAAGTATGTATTCCCAGGAGATGGCGAAGGCCCAGTTAGAAAGATCTTTGTGGATAAATATTCAATTTCAAAATATTCAGTGACTGTGTCTGAGTTTAAGAGATTTATTGATGCTACAAATTATGTGACTGATGCGGAGCGATTTGGGTGGTCATTTGTCTTTTTTGACCAACTAAAAAATAATTCATTTACCGAATCGGTTCAGAATGCTCCTTGGTGGATAAAAGTTGAAAAGGCATGCTGGAATCTTCCAGATGGAGAAAATATTGATATTAATAAATATGCCGATCATCCAGTAACACATATTTCTTGGCAAGATGCACAAGAATATTGTAAATGGAGCGGAACCAGGTTACCAACAGAAGCAGAATGGGAGTTTGCTGCAAGAGGTGGCCTTGATCAAAAAAAATATCCATGGGGTGATGAATTGAATCTTGGCGGAGAAACCTTATGTAATATTTTTGATGGTGACTTTCCTGATAAAAATAATGCGCCGGAAAATATGCGATTTACAACTAATGTAGATATGTTCAAGCCTAATAATTTTGGCCTTTATAATATGGTTGGTAACGTATGGGAATGGACACAAGATTGGTTTACGAGATTTCATAACCCAGAAATCAATGTCAATCCAACAGGCCCTGAAAAAGGTAATAATAAAGTCATTCGTGGTGGTTCTTTTTTATGTCATGATAGCTATTGTAATAGGTATAGAACATCATCTAGGACAAGTAACTCAATTGATTCTTCAACTTCAAATATGGGTTTCAGAATAGTAAAAAATTGATCAGATTTTTAACACTATTTTTTTTATTTCAGCTTACTTTATTTGGTTGCCAGAACAACAACGATTCTCAGATAAACGATCTTGTAGAAAATAAAAATCATTTTAGTATTTTTAAATATGAAATTAATTCAATTAAAAATCTATTTCTAGAAAGATATGGATTTATAGAAGCTGATAATGAAGTAAAAGAAATTAAAAAACTTTTAATAGATGAGCTTTACAACCAAGATATGGATTATATATTTAACATTATTTTCCCAACACCAGAATTTACTGTTGGCAATTCTCCTAAATTATTAGTTACATCCCCAAGAAATAAAATTGAGAGACAAAGTGAGTTACTTATAAACTCAAAAATAGATTTAAACAGCATAGAAAAAATAGAAAAAAAAATAAAAGATGAAGAAAATTTATCTTCAGTTGTTATTGATATTGGTGGAATTGCTGCATATCCTGCGATTGTAAAAGAAAGCAATAATCCAAAAAAATTATTTTTAACTTTTGGTCATGAATGGCTACATCAATATTTAATATTTTATCCTCTCGGTAGGTCGTATTTTTCAGATATAAAAATGAAAGAAATCAATGAAACGCTTGCTAATATTTTTTCAGAAAAATTACTGATTAGTTTGTGCCTTAAAGAATTTGAACTTAAGGAAGCAATTTGTTCTATTAAATATAAAGAAAAAAATGAATTTGATTATTCAAATTTTATGAAAAATTTAAGAGAAGATGTTGATAACTTTTTATTACAGAAAAAAATTTTAGCAGCTGAAGAATTAATGAAAAATGCAACCTTAGAATTAAATAATAATGGGTACAATATTAGAAAAATAAATCAAGCATGGTTTGCATTTAATGGTACTTATGCAGATTCCCCTTCATCAACATCAAATGTGGACGATGAATTATTAAAATTTATTGATAGCCAGCCAAGCCTTAAAGAAGCAATTGATAAACTTAGAAATATTAAATCACTAAAAGATTATTATAAATTGATAAAAGATAGTGCAGAAACTAAGAAATGAATGATATAATATTTTAGTTATGAAAACTTCGATGTCTAAATTAATTAATAATTTTGTTTACAGGCCTCCTTCTGGGGACAATAATAAAGATGAGCCTTCATTAGAAGAGCTTTTGGGAAAACTTAATATTAAGATCCCTAAAATTCCAGGACTTGGTAGCGGATCACCATTTCTTGGGTTAATAATTATTCTTGTAATCGCAGTTTTATGGATTGCATCAGGGGTCTACACTGTTTCTCCAGATGAAAGGGCAGTTCTTAGAACTTTTGGTAAATATGTATCAACTACCGACCCTGGATTAAGATGGCATTGGCCCGGCCCGGTTGGGAATACAGATATTGTTGCAGTAACCAAAACAAGAAGACTTGAACTTGGTTTTAGAGGACTTGAAGAACAAGCTGGAGTTGTTAAAACAGTTCCTGCCGAGGCGAATATGATTACTGGTGATGAAAACATCGTACAAGCCCAAGCTGTAATTCAATATAGAATTAGTGATCCAAAAGCATACCTTTTTTATGTAGATGATCCTGGAGAAAATGATAGAGGTATTGATGAGGGTCAGCCAGACGGGAAAACTTTAAGAGATATAGCTGAGACAACATTAAGGCAAATTGTTGGATCAAGGAATATTGATGATATTTTAACAACAGAAAAAGAAGCTGTTCAACAAGAAGTATTAACACAAATGCGTGAATTAAATGAAACTTATGAAACTGGAATAGATGTGCAACAGGTGTTATTGCAAAATGTTAACCCGCCTTCTGAAGTACAAGATGCTTTCGAAGATGTTGTTCGAGCAAGAGAAGATAGAGATAGAATTATTAACTTAGCTGAAGCATATCAGGCTGATCAATTACCTAGAGCTCAAGGTGAAGCAGCCAAAATTGTCGAAGCTGCAGAAGCATTTAAGGAAGGTAGATTGCAAATTGCAGCTGGTGAAGCCGATGGATTTGAAGAGTTGTTAAAAGCATATGAAAAATCTAAAGATATAACTAGAACTCGATTATACCTCGATGCCATGAACGAAATTTTACCTAAAGTTAAGAAATTCATAATCTCAGATACATCTTCTCCTTTACCATTACTTCAACTAGATAATAATAATTTGGGGGCTGACTAAATGAGAAAGACAATAATACCAATAGTTATAGTGGCAGTTTTATTATTTGTTGCATTACCTCAAGTCTTTTTTGTAATTGATGAAACAGAATTGGCAATTGTGACTCGATTTGGAGCTTTTCAAAGAGAATATAAAGAGCCTGGACTTAAGATTAAAACCCCTATAGTAGATAATGTTACAAAGTTTGATAAGAGGTTATTAAGAATTGATGCATCACCAACTAGCCTTTTGACTAAAGATAAAAAGAATCTAGTTATTGATGTTTTTGCTAGATATAAGATAGTAGATCCATTGTTATTTTTCCAAGCTATTGGAAATGAACTTCAAGCTGAATCAAAATTAGGTGATATCGTGAACTCTAGGCTTAGAGATGAAGTCGCTCAAGATAACCAAGAAGAAATCATATCTGAAGTAAGAGAAGAGATAATGAGTAAAGTTACAAAAGCTAGTAATTATGTTGATATTAGTAGAAATGAAGCCCTAAACCTTGAAAATGGTTTAAACAATAATTTGGTAGTTATTGATTTAGTGGCAAAAACTTTAGATGGGACATCTCGGCAAGCAACTCAGCAAGAATTAAATGAAGTTATCGCTAGTCCATCCCCGTCATCTTTGTCTGAATTCGAAATAAGATATAAATTGCCTATCAAAGATGTCTTTGGGGCAGAAATTATTGATGTAAGAATTAAAAGAGCAGATTTTCCAGATTCCATTGAAAATTCTGTTTTCGCAAGGATGAAAGCTGAACGAGAAAGAATTGCTAGTGCATTTAGAGCAGAGGGTGCGCAAAGAGATGCCGAAATAAGAGCAAATGTAGACAGGCAGGTAACTGTATTGCTTCAAACTGCCCAAGGTACAGATAGGAAATTAAGAGGTGAGGCAGAGTCTGAATCAATAGAAATATTAGCTGAAGCTCTTAATAAAAATCCTGAATTGTATGCATTTCAAAGGTACTTACAAACTTATGTTTTAACTTTAACCTCGAATGATACTATTGTTCTTTCTTCTGATAGTCCATTATTTAAATACCTGAAAGATCAAAATGAAAGAGACTTTTCTGAATTAGAATAGATTATTAAGTTAAATTAGCTTTTACTAGAAAATCTTTAATTTTAATTGGATCTTTTTCGCCTTGAGTTTCAACGCCAGAAGAAACATCTATTGCAAAAGGTTTAAAGTTTTTAATTAGATCAGAAATATTACTTGAATTTAATCCACCAGAAGTAAATACATTTGTTGTCTTGATAATATTTTTTAATGAATTCCAGTCAAACTTTTCTCCTGTACCGCCTAACTTTCCTTCTTTGAATGTATCAAGGATCACGTAATTATGAATCATTAAATAATCTTGTATTTTTTTTATTATTTCATCTTCTTTGTCTTCTGGCTTTATCCTAATTTGCTTAATTGAAGGTATAGAAGAATCCATATCCCCATCTCCACATAATTGAATCATATCCAATTTAGAATATTCAACAATTTTTTCAACTTCAGAAAATAACTCTTTATCGAATAAGCCTACGCATTTAAAATTTTTATTTGGAAATGATTTTCGTAATTTGTTGACTATCAATAAAGAATCCTCAGCAGAAATTAATCTTTTTGAGCTCTTTATAAAATTAAAACCCAAATAATTAGCACCATTTTCAATGGATGCTTCTGCGGCTTCAATATTCTTTATTCCACAAATTTTTACTTGCATTTCTTAACACTCGATAACATATTTATATGCTCATTAATATTATTATTTTTTAAAATTGATTCTCCTACTAAAACGCCATCGGCACCTTGCTCAGCCATCATACTGACATGGTCAATATTCTTGATTCCACTTTCTGAAATTAATATTTTATCTTTAGGCACCTTCGGTGCTAAATCTTCAAAGACTTTTAAAGAGGTTTCTAAGTTATTTAAATTTCTGTTATTTATGCCTATTAATTCAGCACCATTATTAATGGCAAGATTCATTTCATATTCATTAAATATTTCTACAAGAGGTGTAATTGATAATTCATGGCATGTATTAATTAATTTATTTAATTCATTTTCATTTAATATTGAAACTATAATTAATGCTGCTGAAGCACCATTTAATGCACCTTCAAAAATTTGATATTCATCAAAAATAAAATCTTTTTGTAAAACAGGAATATTTTTATTTTGGCAAATTGATGAAACATTTTTTAAATCTTTAACTGATCCGCCAAATCTAGTTTTCTCTGTAAGAATTGAAATTGCGGATACCCCGCTATTAACATAAAGGTTAGTAATTTCTTCAATATTTAAATTGGGTAATATGTCTCCTGCAGATGCCGAAGATCTTTTGATTTCAGCAATTAAAGCTACCTCATCTTTATTAAAAATATCTAAAAAATTATTTGGTTTTTTAATATTAGAAACTCTATTAACTAATTCCTTTAAAGGAGAAATATCTTTTTTTTCTTCAATTAATTTTTTTTTATCTTGGATAATTTTTTTTAGAACTGGACCTAATTGCATAGTTAATCCATTTTATTTGATATTTCTATTAATTCTAATAATTTCGATTGAGCTGCTCCTGAATCAATTGAAGTTTTTGACATTTCAGATGCATCTTGGAAACTACTTGTTTTGCCTGCGGCAACCAATGCGGCTGCAGCATTTATTATAACTGCATTTCTTCTTGAAGATATTTCACTTTTTTCTAAAGGATCTGATCCTTTTCCAGCAAATATATCTTTAATTGTTTCAACACTTTCTTTGACGCTGTCCACAACTAAATTACTTAAATTAGATTCTGGTAAACCAAAATCTGAAATTCTTGTTCTTCTTCTTTTGACCTTATCTTTGTCTACTTGCCAAATATTCGTATTTCCTTCAATACTGATTTCATCTAAATTATTGTGGCCATTTACAACTATTGAGTTTTCTGTTCCCAAAATTTTTAAAGCCTCTGAAACTTTTTCAGCAGATTCATAATTTGATATTCCAATTAATTGATTGGAGGCACCAGCTGGATTAGTTAATGGACCCAAAATATTAAATACTGTAGGTATACCAATCTCTTTTCTTAAAGGTGACGCAAACTTCATTGCAGGATGAAAGGATTGAGCAAATATAAAACCAATTCCAATTTCTTGAATACATTTTTTCACAGAATAGGGTGTAAGGGTAATTTTTACACCTAATTCTTCGAGGGCATCAGCACTTCCAGATGAACCAGAAATAGCTCTATTGCCATGCTTAGCAACTTTTATTCCTGCGCCTGCAACAACAAATGCAACTGCTGTTGAAATGTTGAAAGTTCTTAATCCGTCCCCACCAGTTCCGCATGTATCAAGCAGAGGTTCATTCAGTTCAATTTTTAATGACTTTTCTCTCATCGCAGTAGCAAGCCCTGCAATTTCAATTGGCGTTTCACCTTTCATTTTCATCGCTATAATAAATGACCCAAATTGAGCAGGAGTAACTTCACCGCTCATAATTTCATT
>JACETA010000034.1 GCA_013911545.1 Chloroflexota bacterium
ACGATAAAAATAAATTACTAATTTTTTTCCATCATAATTTTTATTTATTTTTTTAACACCTTTTTGATTATTAAGAGAAAAATTTGGTGCTTTCATTCCAATTTCTAAATCCATCATTTCCTTTCATACTATTTTTAATTTAAAATAAGCGTTATGAGTAAAAAACCAAATATTATACTTATACTATCAGACGATTTAGGTTATGAAACTCTTGGTTGTTATGGTGGGACATCATATAAAACCCCAATATTAGATGACTTAGCAAATTCTGGGGCATTATTTAACAATGCTCATGTACAGCCACTTTGTACTCCGACAAGAGTTCAGCTTATGTCAGGAAAATATAATTTTAGAAATTATATTGGCTTTGGCTTAATGAACCCTGATGAGAGAACATTTGGTCATATCTACTCAGATAATGGATATAAAACATGTATAGCTGGTAAATGGCAACTATACTCGTACAACCCCCCAGATGAAAAACCTGAAGACAGGAATAAAGGTCAAAAAATTGAGGATGCCGGTTTTGACGAATACTGTGTATGGCATGCTCATCAAACTGAGGAAAAGGGATCAAGATACAAAGATCCCATAATTTACCAAAATGGTAAATATTTGAATGATACTAAAGATAAATATGGAGATGATATATTTGCTGAATACATAACAAGTTTTATAGAAAAGAATCAAAATGACCCTTTCTTCGTTTATTTTCCAATGACACTTACTCATGACCCTAAAGAACCTACTCCAGATAGTGAAGAATATAAATTTTTTGAACCGCCATCTAATAAAACTCTGGGTGGAAAAACTTTTGATGAACTTGAAAATTGGGATGATGACCCCAAGTTTTATAAAGATATGGTTGAATATCATGACAAAGTCATTGGGAAAATAACTTCGAAATTAGATGAATTACAATTAAGAGAAGACACCATAATTATTTATGCTGGTGACAATGGAACTACAAGAGGAATTGTTTCTAAAATGGGTAATAAGGAAATAATAGGCGGAAAAGGACTAACGAGTGATACAGGCACTCATGTGCCATTAATATGTAATTGGCCCGAAACTATCCCAGCAAACACAAAAATAGATGACTTGATTGATGCTTCTGACTTCCTCCCAACAATGCTTGACATTAGTGACATTAATAACGAAGACTCTATGGATGGGAGGTCTTTTTATCCACAAATTATTGGAGATATAGGAAATCCACGAGATTGGATTTACTTTTATTTTGACCCTAATAGCCCAAGATTAAATAGGCCTGTAATGGAATTTGTTCGTGAAAAGAAATGGAAGCTTTACTCCGACAACAGAATGTTTAATGTTTTAGACGACCCTGATGAAAAAAATGAAATACCTTATAACCAGGACCATGAAACAAAAGAAATTTTTAATAAATTGAAAAAAATTTTAAAAACAATAAAAAATTAATTAAATTTTTTCTACAATTGTTCCTGAGATCAAATCATGACCGCACCTTCTGTCAGTTTTAAAAATTAATAACGTTTGTGCCAATACCATAAATGCAACAAGTGATATCAAATTTTCAGGGCTTGTAAAATTTGATGAAGGATTAAGTATTAAATCTTCATCTTGAATTAGAAAGAGACTGATTAAATTAGGGATTTGCCAAATTAATATATACCTTATTAAAAAAACTTTTTGAATTGATGGTATGTTAAGTGTGACTGCATCAACAATTCTAATTTTCATTAACCTTTTACCTATAGATTGGCCGGTATTGATTAGTAAGTATCCTTGAATTGATACAACAATAAAAAAGGAGAATAACGCAAGTAAAAAATTGGAATCGAATGAAAGTATTGAAAAAATTACAGGTATCAAGAAACTAATTGAAAACGAAAATAAAGAGTCAATTACAAATGCATAAAATCTTTGGGATCTTTCAGCTAAAAGTGTCTCTTTTTTAATATTAGTCATATTTATATATTAACGCATTTGTAAGTAAATGTTATATGTTTTGGTTGATACTATAAAATATATTTAATACTATATAATATTTTATATAGTATTATAAATTATTATATAAAATTTATTTTTTTTGTATTAATATAACAATATGAATCCTATACAAATAAAAAGTAAATTAGCTAATGGTGGAAAAGTATATGGCACTATGTTGTGGGCAATTGATTCAGCTAGAATGGCTTCATTTCTGGATAGTGAATATTTAGATTATGCAATTATTGAGGCTGAACATGCTCCAAGAACTTTATATCAAATAAATGCAATGACTACAGCATTGCGCAATAAAAATATTACTTCTATTGTAAGGATTACTTCTCCTAATTCTGAAATAGCTGGTGCAACAATTGATGCTGGCGCTGATGGAATATTAGTTCCATATTGCGAAGATATAGAAGAATTAAAATTATCTTTTGGTAGAACATATTTTAATCCTTTAAAAGGTGAATATCTTAAAAAGGTGCTTGATAAGGGTGAATTTCCAAGCAAAAAATCTGAAGATTATTTACGAGAAAAAAGTAAATCAAGGTTGTTTATATTAGGAATAGAAAGTGTGCCAGCAGTAAATAATTTAGAAAAAATGATAAATTCTGTTGAAAAAATTGATGGAATATTTGTTGGTCCAAATGATTTAACAACTTCAATGGGGATTCCTGATGAAAGATCTACTAAGGAATACGAAGATATTTTAAAAGAAATAATAGCAACTTCTGAAAAACACAATATACCTGTAATGATTCATCATGCTAATTTAAAAGAATCAAACTTTTCTATTAATTTAGGTTCAAGATTTGTTTTGCATGGAAGCGATGTATCTTTATTAAATCAGAAAATTAATGAAGATTTTAAAAAGTTAAAAGCAGAAAAACTTGAGCATCATGAAGGTTCTGGAACAGATAAACCTTATTAATACTTACTTAAAATGTCCGTTAATGCCGACCATGATAGAAGGGCGCATTTTATTCTAACGGGGAATTTCTTTACACCCTCAATAGCTGAGGAATCAGAAAGGCTATCTAATTCCTCATCATTTAAATTTTCGTCTTTTAATAAAGACCGCATAGATTCATTATCTTTTCTAGCTTCAATTACAGTTTTTCCAATAATTGTTTCACCAAGCAGTGAGCCAGACGACTGACTAATTGCACAGCCTCTTCCACTAACACTTATACTTTCTATAACATTATTTTTAATGTCCAATTGAAGCTCTATTTCATCACCACAGAATGGGTTATGAGATTTAACTTCATCAGTAAATTTAGATAACTTAGATTTGTTTCTTGGGTTTTTATAATGATCAATTATTAATTCTTGATACATTTCATCAAAATCAGTTAGCTCTCTCATTTAAAATAATCCTCAACTAATTTCAAGCCTTCAACTAATTTATCAACTTCACTTTTATTGTTATATAAATAGAAGCTTGCTCTTGAAGCAGCTACAACTCCATAGCTTCTTACCAAAGGCATTGCGCAATGATGTCCTGTTCTAATAGCTATTCCATATCCATCCAATAAGCTACCTATATCATGAGGATGAATAGTTTCATGAACAAATGAAACTACTCCCCCTCTAAGCTCTTTAGATTTATTACCTAATATTTTAAATTTATCCAATTTAGAAATTTGATTTACAGTATATTCCCCTAATTCCATTTCATGATTCCAAATATTTTCCATTCCAACTTTTACCAGATATTCGCAAGCTACACCTAGAGCGATTGAATCAGCAATATTGGGGGTTCCTGCTTCAAATTTATATGGCAATTCATTCCATTTTGATTCTTCATAAGTTACTTCACTTATCATATCTCCGCCATATAAAAATGGGATCATTTTATCAAGAATTTCTTCTTTGCCATGCAAAACGCCAATACCAGTGGGTCCCAACATTTTATGTCCAGAAAAACAAAGAAAATCACTATCAATCTTTTGCACATCGACTGGCATATGAGGAACACTCTGACATGCATCAACTACTGTAACTGCATTATACTTTTTTGCTAAGTCAATTATTTCTTCTAATGGCAATACTGTCCCAAGCACATTTGACATATGAGTTACTGAAACTAACTTAGTTTTTTTTGAAATTTCTGCACCAAACTTATCAATGTCTATATCTCCGTTATTATTTAGGGGTAAATATTTCAATATTGCACCCTTTTCTTTACATAACATTTGCCAAGGAACAATATTGGAATGATGCTCAAATGGAGTAATAAATATTTCATCACCTGAACTAATATTGGCCTTGCCCCAAGAATAAGCAATTAAATTTAGAGACTCAGATGCATTTCTAGTAAAAATAATCTCATTAGAACTTTTAGCATTAATAAATTTTTGAATTTTAATCCTAGATTTCTCAAATTCATCAGTTGCTTTAATGCTCAATGCATGGACACCCCTGTGGACATTTGAATTATATTTTTCATAATAATTTACTAAAGATTCAATTACTTCTTTTGGCTTTTGGGATGTTGCAGCATTATCAAGATAAACGAGATTATTGCCGTTTACTTTTTCATTTAAAATTGGAAAGTCTTTACGAATTTTTTCTAAATTTATCATATTTCAAATGAAAGATTAGGGAGTATGGCATCAGATTGATTTTTAGCAAAAATTTTAATATTCTCATCAGAAATTTCTTCTATTATTTCAGACGCAAAACCGTTAATTAGCATTTGGGTTGCAGTTTTCTTGTCAATCCCTCTACTCATCATATAATAAAGAGTACTTTCATCAACATGACCGGCAGTGGCTCCATGGGAACATTCAACATCATCTGCATATATTTCAAGGCTAGGTTTAGTATCAATTTCTGCGCCTTTAGACATAACTAAATTTAAATCTTTTTGTTCTGCATATGTCTTTTGAGCGTCTCTTTTAACATAAATTTTTCCACTAAATACTGCCCTAGATTCGTCACTTAAAATACCTTTAAAAAACTGATTACTTTTTGTATGAGGAACATTATGGTCAACAACAACATGTGTGTTAAATTGCGAATTATTTGTTGTAAAGTAAAGCCCTTTTAAGTCACATTCACTGTTTTCGCCGTTCATGCTAACTTTAATGTCATTAGAAGCAATCAAAGAAGAGTTAGAAAAGGATGTAAATTTATAATAACTATTTTCCTGTTGATCTACCCTAGTGAATTTAAAGTTGTTTTCAGTAAAAGATGATTGAAAAACAAGATTATGAAAAACCTTTGAATTTTTACTTAGCCTGAGTTCAGTAACAGGAAGTTTAAGTGTTACGGTTTTACTACTAATAAAAATTTCGTTTAATGTTAACTGAACATCAGGATCAATGTTTATACAAATTCTTGGACATTCTAAAATATCTTTATCGGAATTACTGTAGTAAACAATGTTTAATTTCTGACTTTTAAAATTAGTATTTATATTTATAAATATTGGCTTATAGGACATTGATGCATTTAATGAAATAAATTCATCTTCATTGAGACTTATGACAGGCTCATATGATTTTGATGAAATGTAATCAATTCCATTAATATCACCTATTTCTGCTATTCCGTTTACTACTTTAATAGTGTTGCTGTCTTGAAGACCAATATCATTTAAATTTGGACCTTTAACAGAATTTTTTAAATCAGAGATATAAAGTGTTTTTTCTAAAGACCTTAAATCTATATATTTCCATCTTTCATCACTCTTTTTTTTAACTGGAAATCCATTTTGCGAAAAAAAATCAAAGTTTTTTTTTCTAAAATCTTCGTTGTCAGATAATTTTAATAGTTCATCAAAATTTTTTTTGTAATGCTCAAGATAATTCATATTCAAAACTTTCATACCCGTGTTCTTCGATTTTTTTGACTAATTCATATCCACCAGATTGAACAATCTTACCTTTAATTAACACATGAACATGATCTGGTTTTATATGATCTAATAATCTTTGGTAATGAGTAACTATCAAAAATGACCTATCTTTATTTCTCATTCTATTTACAACATCTCCAACAGATTTTAGGGCATCAACATCTAATCCAGAGTCTGTTTCATCTAATAAAGCTAAATTTGGCTCAAGCATTAACATCTGAAAAACTTCATTTCTTTTCTTTTCTCCACCTGAAAAACCTTCATTTAATGACCTTTTCATTAAATCTTGATTAATGCCTACAATTTCAAGGTTCTGATCATATTTTTTTGAAAAATCTCTTACGCTCAGCTCTTTGTCGCCTTCGAACTTTCTTTTTGCGTCTACAGAAGCTTTAATAAATTGCCAAGGCCTCACTCCAGGTATTTCTGAAGGATATTGAAAGGCCATAAAAATACCCTTTTTAGCTCTTTCATCAACTGGCATTTCTATTAAATCTTCTTGAAGATATTCTATTTTTCCTGAATCAACAGTATAAGAATCTTTGCCAGCAATTACATTAACTAATGTACTTTTACCTCCACCATTTGGGCCCATTATTGCGTGGGTTTCACCTGTGCCTATGGTAAGATTTAATCCATCTAAGATTTGTTCTTCAGTTTCAGTAACTGAAGCTTTAAGATTAGTAATATTTAATAGTGAGTTATCCAACTGCACCCTCCAAACTTACTTTTAATAATTGTCCTGCTTCTACAGCAAACTCAAATGGTAATTCTTTGAAAACTTCTTTGCTCCATCCAGTTATAATCATGTGATGAGCTTCTTCTTCATCTAGACCTCTTTGCATTAGATAAAACAATTGATCATCGCTCACTTTTGAAGTCGAAGCTTCGTGTTCGAGTTTTGCAGTAGGGTTTTTTACTTCAATATAAGGAAAAGTTATTGCACCACATTCCTCACCAATTAATAAGGAATCGCATTGAGTAAAATTTTGAGAATTCTCTGCAGATGGAAGAATTTTAACTTGGCCACGATATGTGTTGTTTCCTTTTCCGGCAGATATTCCTTTAGCCACAATAGTACTTTTCGTATTTTTCCCAATGTGTATCATTTTGGTTCCTGTATCAGCCTGTTGATGATTATTAGTAAGCGCAACTGAATAAAATTCTCCTATAGAATCATCACCTTGAAGAATAACGCTAGGGTATTTCCATGTAATTGCCGAACCTGTCTCTACTTGTGTCCAACTAATTTTTGATCGCGCACTACATTTTCCTCTTTTTGTTACAAAGTTATAGACTCCGCCTTCACCCTCTTTATTCCCAGGGTACCAATTTTGAAGAGTTGAGTATTTAATTTCTGCATCTTCAAGAGCAATGAGTTCTACTACTGCTGCGTGCAATTGACTACTTTTTCTAATGGGTGCAGTACATCCTTCTAAATAACTGACGTAAGATCCTTTGTCAGCAACAATTAAAGTTCTTTCAAATTGTCCGGTATCAGCTGTATTAATTCTAAAATATGTCATCAATTCGATTGGGCACCTTACTTTTGGTGGAATATAAATGAATGAACCATCAGAAAAAACGGCAGAATTAAGATTTGCGAAATAGTTATCTGAATAAGGAACAACGCTTCCTAAATACTTTTTTATTAAATCAGGATGATTCTTAACAGCTTCACTGAAAGAACAAAACACAATTCCTAATTCTTTTAACTGTTTTTCATATGTAGTAGCTACTGAAACACTATCGAAAACTGCATCAACAGCTACTCCAGCTAATTGAGCTCTTTCTTCAAGAGGAATTCCAAGTTTTTCAAACTCCTCAAGTATTTCAGGGTCAACTTCATCTAAAGATTTTGGTGCATCAGATTTATTTGGAGCAGCATAATAATGTATATCTTGGTAATCAATCTTTGGATATTTTACCATTGCCCAATCTGGCTCGCCTTGTTTTTCATCCTGTTTAATCCAATGCTTATAGGCTTTCAATCTCCAATCAAGCAACCAATCAGGTTCTTCTTTTTTTTTGCTAATTAATTTAACAACATCTTCGTTAAGGCCTTTTGGAACTACTTCAGTTTCAACGTCAGAAGTAAAACCCCATTTATATTCTTTTTCTTCTAGTTTCGTTTCTCTAGAAATTGAATTATTTTCCATATTTTGCAACTCTTATTATTAT
>JACETA010000035.1 GCA_013911545.1 Chloroflexota bacterium
TATTAAAAAAAAATATCAAAAAAAATCTATAAATATATTTTTAAGGTGTGATCTTAATGTAACTGATAATGATTTAAGCAGAATTGATCTTTCTGTGCCAACGATACAAAAATTATTACAATTCAATTTTGTTGACAAGGTGATTATATGTTCGCATTTAGGTAGGCCGAAAGGACCAGAAAATAATTTGAGCTTAATTCATAATGTCCTTCCTGAGTTAGAAAAAAAAATCGACAATAATATAGAATTTTTAAATTATGACGATAATCTTAATTTTTCAAATTTTTATTCTTCATCAAATCGATTATTTCTTTTAGAAAATATTCGTTTCTTCGCTGGTGAAGAAAATAACGACAAGAATCTTAGTTCTTCCCTTGCATCTTTATGTGATGTGTTTGTTAATGATGCATTTGGTGCAAGTCACCGAAAACACTCATCTGTCTATGGCATATCTTTTTTTATTGATTCATATGCAGGAATTTTGTTAGATAATGAATATAAGGTACTTGAGAGGTTGTCTAATTCTGCAAAAAAGAATTCTGTTTTAATTTTAGGAGGGGCTAAAATTGAGGATAAATCTGGCATATTAAATAATTTAGTTGATAAAGTTGATAAGATTATTATTGGTGGTGGAATGATTTCAAATTTTTTACAAAATAAGTTAAATGATGATTTAACTAAAATTTTTGATAAAAATAGAGATAAATTTTATTTACCTGAAGATCTATTAGTCTCAGAAAATTTATCACCAGACTCCAAAACCAAGATAATTAACTCTGATGAATACATAGGTTCCTTGAAAATATTGGATATTGGCACGAAATCTTTAAATTCTATTTCAAAAATTATAAATAATATGCAAATTGCATTGTGGAATGGCAGTATGGGTATTTTTGAATGGGAACATTGTAGCATTGGGACAAGAGGACTTTTAGATATATTAGTATCAAATAAGAATTTAAAAACTTTTTCTGGTGGAGGTTCTACTATTGAAGCAATAAATAGGTTTAGCAATAAATCTTCATTTGAACATGTTTCTAGTGGTGGTGGAGCATTTTTGTCAATGCTCGAAAAAGGCATCTTGCCAGGAATGGAAAATATTTTAATTAATGAATAAAAAATACATTATTTTTAACTGGAAAATGAATTTCACTGTAAGTGAAAGCATTGAATTTTCAAACAATATATTGAAACCTATTTCAAATTTTAAAAATGAAAATTTTGAAGTTATTATTTGCCCATCATTTATGAGCCTTCCTTTTAATTACCAGATATTATCAAGCCTTGTTAAATTTGGAGCTCAAAATATTTCACACAATCACGGCGAAAAAGGTTCTTACACTGGTGAAATATCTGCAAATATGGTTTCTGATTATGCGGAGTATGTAATCTTGGGTCATTCAGAAAGAAGAATAAATTTTCTTGAAAGCAATAAAAATATTGATAATAAAAGAAAACTCTCTTTAGAAAATGGACTAAAGCCAATAGTTTGTATTGGAGAAAATTTTGATTTAAGAAGCTCAAATAAATACTTAGAATATTTGGCTTCTCAATTAAATGAAAGTGTTACAACTAAAACTCCTAACAATTTAATCGCTTATGAACCTATTTGGTCAATAGGTACTGGAACTAGTTGTAGCTTAGAAAAAGTACTTGAAATATCAAATTTAGTAAAATCTATTATTGGAGATGATACTATTTTTATATATGGTGGAAGCGTTAATAAAGATAATATTTTAGAATACTTATCTTCGCCTGAAATTGGTGGTGTTTTGGTTGGCTCAGCTTCTTTAGATAAAGATTCTGTTGAAGAAATGTTAAATATTATTGATGCAAATTAAAAGCTTAGTTATTTTAGGGCCCACTGCTAGTGGCAAAACTCAATTATCTTTGAAATTATCCCAATCTTTTAATTCTGAAATTATTAATTGCGATACTAGTATTTTCTATAAATACTTATCAATAGGCACAGGTAAACCAAATAAAAAAAATTTAAAATTAGTTAAACATAACTTGTTAGATTTTTTAGAACCTGACCAAGATTATTCATTGGCAGAATTTTTAAATGATGCAAACAGTATTATCAATAAAATAGCAAACGATAACAAAGTCCCTATTTTAGTTGGGGGTAGTGGTCAATATCTTAAGGCTTTAATCGAAAATTGGAATGTTTCAAATATAAAACCAAACATGGAATTGAGAAAAAAATTAGAAAAAGAAATTGATGAAAGTGGCATTGAGTCTTTTTATCAAAAATTAAAAAGTAAGTTCCCCGAAAATGCTCAAAGAGTTGATTCAAAAAACCCAAGAAGATTAATAAGGGCATTTGAATTAGGACTTGAAGGGGGAACTGTAAGCAGAGAAACAAAGAAAAATAATAACAAATTTTTTAAAATTGGATTAACAATGCCAAGGGAAATTCTATATAAGAAAATTGATGAAAGAATTGAAAAAATGCTTGAAGATAACTGGATAGGGGAGGTTGAAGGTTTAATAAAAAAAGGGTTCAGTAAAGAACTTAATTCCTTTTCTAGCATAGGCTACAATGAAATCTATGATCATTTAGTAAATAAATTAGATTTAGATATTGCAATAAATTTAATAAAAAAAAGAACTAGAAATTTAGTCAGGCATCAATATAATTGGTTTAAGTTAAATGATCCTGAAATTAAATGGTTTGATTCTTCGAAACATAGTATAAATTATATTTCAGAAAAAATATTAAAGGAAAAAATTGAACATAAATTTTGAGAAACTGCATGGCGCAGGAAATGATTATATAGCAATAGATGGCAGAGGAATTGATATTGATTGGGGAAGGCTGTCCTTGGAAATGAGTAGGCCACATTTTGGTGTATATAGTGATGGAATTGTAGTTTTGAAAAACTCCAGCATAGCTAATACTGCCATTAAAATTTTTAACCCAGATGGATCTGAAGCAGAAATGAGCGGCAATGGGGTAAGATTATTTTCAAAATTTGTTCTTGATAATAAACTTTCTGTTTTTAATGGTAAATCATTAACTGTCGAAACGGGGGGTGGTATTAGAGAAGTCTTTCCGAGATTCAAAGGCGGAGAAATGGTATCAGCAAAAATTGCAATGGGGGTACCTAAATTTTTAAGAAACGAAATTCCAGTTAATAAAGATTTATTTAAAGATAATGTTGATGTAAATGATTTTGCTTTAAATTTTGATAATAATATAAAGATAAGTTGTGTAAATATTGGAAATCCTCATGCTGTTTTAATAACCCAAAAAGATGTTGATGAATTTAATTTAGATGAAATAGGGCCACTAGTTGAAAATAATGATCTATTTCCTAATAGAATTAATTTTGAAATAGTAAATATAATCTCTAGAGATGAGATTAAAGCTAGAATTTTTGAAAGAGGAGCAGGTGAAACTTTGTCATCTGGAACAGGCACATCTGCATGTGCGATAATTGGTATAAAGAAAGGCCTTTTAAATAACAATGTGAAAGTAAATGTACCTGGAGGTTACTTAAACATAACTTGGGAGCCCGGAAAAGAATCATTTCTTGAAGGTCCCACAGAAAGAGTTTTTACAGGAATATGGAAAATTAAGGAGTAAATAATGAAATTTTCAAAAAGATTCGACACAATAGAGCCATATTTATTTGTTGGTATTTCTAAAACAATAGCTGAAAAGAAAAAACAGGGAATTGACGTTATTTCTTTCGGGATAGGGGATCCTGACATCCCTACCCCTAAATTTGTATTAGATTCAATGATTAAGCATTCTGATAATCCTGCTAATCATAGATATCCTGAATCTGAAGGTTTGCCTGAATATAGAGAAGCAGTAGCCATGTACATGAAAAAGAGATTTAATGTTGAGCTTGATTCTGAAAAAGAGATAATTAGCTTGATTGGTGCAAAAGAAGGCATTGGCCATGCTTCTTTAGCATTAATTGATGAAGGAGATATATCTATTGTACCTGATCCTGGGTACCCGGTTTATTCTGCTGGTTGTAATTTTTCAGGTGGCGAAATATATAAAATGCCACTTAAAGAATCCCTTGGATGGAAGCCTGATTTAAATGATATCCCTGAATCAGTTATTAAAAGATCTAAAATTCTTTGGATAAATTATCCAAACAACCCTACTGGTGGGATAGCTGATTTAGAATTTTTTAAAGATGTTATAGATTTTGGAATTGAAAATGATATAGCTATAATGCATGATGCTTGTTATGCAGAAGTTACATTTGATGATTATGTAGCTCCATCAATTTTAGAAGTAGATAAAGCTATGGATATAGCTATTGAATACCATTCTTTTTCTAAAAGTTTCAATATGACAGGATGGAGACTTGGGTTTGCAGCAGGAAATCAAGAATTAGTTCAAAAATTACTAACAGTAAAGTCAAATCTTGACTCAGGAGTACCTCAGGCAATACAAATGATGGGGATAGAGGCATTAGAGAAAATTCAAGATTTTACATCTTCAAATAATGAAATCTATAAGAAAAGAAGAGATAAGTTATCTAAAGCACTGACTGAAATTGGGTTAGAGGTGATAATACCACAAGCAGCATTATATTTATGGTGCAGAGTTCCAAATGGATACAATTCTGCATCTTTTACTGAATTATTGTTAGAACAATGTAATGTAGTTGTAACTCCTGGTACTGGTTACGGGGAATATGGTGAAGGATATGTAAGATTATCTTTAACAACCCCAGATGAATTAGTTGATGAAGGAGTAAATAGGATATCTAAATGGAAAGGGTAAATTCAATTTAATGCAAAAAATTGAAAAAGCAATTTTGCTTGTCGCAAATCTTGGCAATGATAAAAAGAGTCTTGATTACAGAATAGAAGAAATATTAAATTTATGTGACACAAGCAAGGTAGATATCCAGGGGATAGTTGTGCAAAATATTAAAAAGCCACTTAGAAGTTATTTGGGTTCCGGGAAGCTAAAAGAGTCCTCTCAAGAAGCCAAGCTATTAAAAGTAGATGTGATTATAGTTGATGATGAATTGTCACCAAATCAACAAAAATACCTAGAAGATTTTTTTAAAATTAAAATTGTTGATAGAACTGCACTAATTCTTGATATTTTTGCTAAAAGAGCAAGATCTAAAGAAGGCAGGCTACAAGTTAGCTTAGCTCAAATGCAATTTCTTCTACCTAGGTTAGCAGGGCAATGGTCACATCTTGAAAGATTAGGGGGGGGCATCGGAACAAGAGGGCCAGGAGAAACTCAAATAGAAACCGATAGAAGGTTAGTAAGAAATTCATTAAAAAAAATTAAAAAAGATTTATTAAAAGTAAAAACATCTAGGAACACTCAAAGAAATAGAAGGGTTAAGAATTCTTACAATATATCTTTAGTTGGCTATACAAATGCTGGAAAAAGTACAATATTTGAATTGTTAACTAAAAAAAATACATTAAGTTCAGATATGCTATTTTCTACACTAGATACGAGAATAGGAAAAGTTCATTTTAAAAATGATATAAAATGTACATTGAGTGACACAGTTGGTTTTGTTGATAGACTCCCAACTGTTCTTGTTGATGCTTTTAAAGCAACACTCGAAGAGTTACAATTTTCTGACCTTTTATTACATGTTGTTGATTGCTCAAACCCCAACTTTATTAAACAAATTGAAGTTGTAAACCAGTTATTAGATGACTTAGGATTAGAAAAGAAAGAAATGATTTATATATTTAATAAAATTGATAAATTAAGTGATAATGGAAATGACTTTTTATTAACAAAAATTGATAACTTCTCTAAATTAATATCTGATTCTTTGGTTTCGATTTCATCAAAAGAAAAAACAAATATTGACCTTTTGCATCAAATAATCCTAAAACAGATAGATACAAGCTACAATAGAACAGTAGAGTATATATATAAATGAAATATATAATGTCGCACTATATAAGTTATGTAAAGTAAAGGTATAATATGAAATTTATCAGAATAAAAAATATTTTAATTTCAACATTAGTTTTTCTTTTTTTAGTTTCTTGTTCGTCTGAAGCTTCTGAAAATCCTCTTTTTCCTGTTATCGATGATTCAAACGCTTTACCACAGCCTTCACCACGAGAACTTGATCAAGATCTCATGATTATATGGGAAACTTACTCTTACCTTGCACGAGAATTTGTTGGTCGAAATGACATGGATAAAGCTAAATTAGCTGAAGGAGCCGTAAATGGCATGTTTGAGGCTTTAAATGACAGGCATTCTGGATATATACCACCTGACAGATTTAATATAGACCAGACTGCGTTTCAAGGTAAATTTTATGGAATTGGTGCTACTGTAGGTCAGACAAAGGATGGGATCAGAGTTTTAATAGTTGCTCCTATTGCCGGATCTCCTGCTGAAGAAGCCGGAATTAAGGCTGGTGACATAATAATGCTTGTTGATGGGTCAGATACAGAAGGCTGGACAGTATTAGATGCTGTAAATCGTATTAGAGGGGAATTAGGTTCCAAAGTAACATTAACTGTTCAAAGGATTGGTGAAAGTGAATTGATTGATATAACAATTACTAGGGGTGAAATAAAACTTCCAAGCGTAACATCAAAAATGATTACTGATGAAAACTATGGCCATATTAAAGTTACTTCTTTTACAAAGGAAACTCATTCTGAGTTACTTGTAGCTATCCAAGAATTGGAATCCGAGGGTGCAAGTGGAATAGTTCTTGATTTAAGAGAAAACCCAGGAGGGTTACTCATGTCATGTGTTGATATTATTAGCGAATTTATTCCCAAGAATGAGCTTATATTATATGAATTAGATGGTAATGGTTATAGAAAAAATTGGCTTTCAAAAGATCTTGGGAATCATTTAGACATACCAATGGTAATTTTAGTAAATGAATTTAGTGCAAGTGGTAGTGAAGTATTGGCAGGAGCACTTCAAGACCTTGATCGCGCTGTAGTAATTGGCGAAACTACTTTTGGTAAAGGTAGTGTTGGAATCCAGAGAAGATTAAGTAATGATGGAGGAATTTACTATACAGTTGCAAGATGGTTTACTCCACTAGGAAGAGTTATTGAAGAAAATGGTCTTGAGCCTGATGTTGTTGTTAAGAATAAAGCTAATGAGACAGACGACCTCCAAATGATAGCTGCTATAACTCAACTTGATTTTCAATTAAAATAATGACCACAAATCGAAAAGCTAACTTCAATTATAATTTTGAAGACTTTATCGAAGCTGGAATTGTGTTAAAAGGTTCTGAAATTAAATCAATAAGAGAATCTAAAATCGATATTTCCAATGCTTTTTGTAGGATTCAAGGAAATGAAGTATGGCTTCACAATGCTCATATAGCCCAATACAGCAATATTAACTTTCAATCTGATTATGACCCCATCAGGTCTAGGAAATTATTACTTAACAAAAGAGAAATCAATAAATGGGATCTAGAGATTAAGAAAAAAAATTTAATTATCATTCCTTTAAAAATTTTCTTTAAAAATGGACGCGCAAAAATTAATATTGGCATAGGTAAAAGTAAGAAGAAATTTGATAAAAGAGAGACAATTAGAAAAAGAGAAGAAATGAGAGATATAGAAAGAACTAGAAAAGCTAATAAATGACCTTTATAATTCATTCTATTAATGGGGACGCGTGGTTTCGACAGATAGATAAAAGTATGGTTTGCGAATCGAGTTCTATATACTCGTAAAAAAATATAGAAAAAATAAACGGCGAAAAAGAATACGCTTTAGCAGCAGTTTAAACTAGCTTGCTACATCTTTTTAGGCTTATCTCGGAAAGCTTATATAAGGTGACATTAAACCGGGATGCGCTGATAAAATGCTTAATTTATCAGTAAAGACTTTAAGCAAACTGCTCAATTTAAACT
>JACETA010000036.1 GCA_013911545.1 Chloroflexota bacterium
ACGGATTAGCTGGCATTGATATTGCTCTTTGGGATTTAAATGGAAAAGTTCAAAATAAATCTATTTCAGAAATTCTTGGCAGAAAAAAAGATCAGTTAATTCCCTATGCAAGTTATGTAATATTATCTGAGCCAGAAGAAAGAGCTGAAATGTCTAAATCAATGCTTGATGATGGCTGGAAAGCGATAAAAGTGAGGCTTCACCACAATGATGAAAATTTAGATATAAAAACTATTGAAAAAATTCAAGATATTACAAATGGCAAACTAGATATTCTTGTAGATGCTAATCAGGCCCAATCATCTTATCCTTGGCAAGCAGGAGTTATCTGGGATCAAGATAGGGCTAAAAGAATGAATCAGGAAATGTATGAACTGGGTTGTTATTGGCTCGAAGAACCAAGACCAAGATATAACTTTGATGAATTAAGTGAATTAGTAGCAATGAAAAAGACCAAAATTTCTGGGGGAGAAAATAATACAGTCGTTTCTGATTTTCATGAAATGGTAAATAAAAATAGTTATGATATTTTGCAGCCTGAATCAATGGTGATGGGTGGAATAACCCCGTTAATTGAAATAGGTGAAATATCAAAAAAAGCTAACAAAGAAATTGTCCCTCACCATGGTGGAGGAGATCTGGGTGTTGTAGCTCATATGCATTTACTTTCTACTTGGGAGAACGCGCCTTATTGTGAGATGCTAAATGATCCTCCATTGAGTAGTTATAAAAATAAATTTTTCATTTTTAATGAGAATTTACAAGTAAAAAATGGTACTATAGAAGTCCCTAACACTCCTGGCTTAGGAGTAACAATTAAGGAAGATTTAATTGTTAGGGAGTAAAAAAGAGGTAAATATGCAAAATCAATATGAAATTGAATTGGTAGGCGATTTAAGAACTGAAGTTATTCATTCCGCGACAGATTCAAAAATACTTACAGATGCACCGCTGGACAATAAAGGTCAAGGTAGAACTTTTTCGCCTACTGATCTATTAGCCGTATCGGTTGGCTCATGCATGGTTACAACAATGGGCATAGCAGCTGATCAATTTGGAATTGAATTAGGAAAGGTAACATGTTCTGTAAAAAAAGAAATGAACCTTAAGCCCAGAAGAATTGCTAAATTAACAATGGTTATTAATTTCCATGATGAAGTTCCTGAGAAACATAGAAGGAATCTCGAATTGTCAGCACTTAATTGTCCTGCGCATAAGAGTTTATCATCTGATGTAAAACAAGAAACTGAATTTAATTATTTATAATTCTAAATACCCAGTAAATAATAAAAAAGGTAACTATAGATATAGACAAAACTTTCAAAAAATTTCTGTTACCTGAAGTTAAATTCATCTCGTATTTTTTTTGATCATCAATTTTAATACTAGTTTCACTCCTAAGGCTTTGATTTATATTTTCTACTTGTTTTTCAAGAGCGTTAAGCCTTTTATAAATTTCTTCTTTATTTTCTTCATTGAATTTCATAACCTAATTATACAAAAAACGGACAATCAGCATAAATGAATTTAATTATTAAAGAAATAAATACGCCTGAAGATTTAATTAAGGTATTTAAATTAAGAATTGAAGTTTTTACATTTGAACAAAACTGTCCAATAGAAGAAGAATTTGATTTGTATGATAATTTATCTAAATCATCCCAGTTCATTGTTGAAAATGAAGGTGAATGTATTGGGACCGCAAGGATAACTTTTTATGCAAAGAATAAAATAAAAATTGAAAGAGTGTGTGTTAAAAAAGACAAAAGGAATATGAATGTTGGGTCTGAATTAATGAAAAGGCTGCATTACAATTTGGTTAAAGATGAAGTTAAAGTAGTTGAAATATCAGCACAAATGTCAGCTCTGAAATTTTATAAAAATTTAGGTTATTTAGAAGAAGGACCTACGTATTTGGAAGCCGGGCTAGAACACATAAAGATGATAAAAAAATTAACTTAATTTTTTTTTAATTGAAACATAAATTCCTGTAAATATTCCTACCGGAAAAACAAGAAAAATTAATAACGGGAATATGAAAATTTTTCTAAGTAGTAATTTCATAAAATTATTATAACAATTATGACCAATTTATCGGGTCATAGTGATTCTTAACAAGATAATTATTCGTTTTTGAAAATGGTTTACTCCCTATAAAACCTCTATGGGCAGATAAAGGAGAAGGGTGTACTGATTCTATTATTAAATTGTTCCTAGAATTTATTAATCTTTTTTTTGATCTTGCATGAGACCCCCAAAGAATAAATACTAGGCCTCTTCTTTTATCGCTAAGAGCTTGTATTATTTTGTCAGTAAGAAATTCCCATCCTAAATTTTTATGTGAGAGTGGATTACCTTTTTCAACTGTCAATATTGAATTTAAGAGCAATACACCTTGAGTTGCCCATCTAGTCAAATTGCCGTTTTTTTTATCTACTGATATTGATAAATCAGACTCAATTTCTTTAAAAATATTTAAAAGAGACGGTGGTGTTTTTATTCCTTCTTTTACTGAGAAGGACAACCCATGTGCTTGGCCATCTCCGTGATAAGGATCCTGCCCAATAATAACAACCTTTGTTTTTTCAAACCTTGTTAAATTTATGGAATTAAAGATTTCAGTGTTTTCTGGATAAATTCTTTTGCCAGATTTTTTTAAGTTGATGAGATTTTTTTTTATTTCAAACATATATTTTTTTTGAAATTCAGATTCAATATGAATTAACCAGCTTTGGTCTATTTTGACACTTTTGTTCATCAGTTTTTATTTACAAGATTCAAAATTTTTTTACTCAATTTCTCCTCTTTTATTTCAGAAGAATTTAAATTAGATAATTTATATTCTCCATGCTGAATCCTTTTCAATTTTAAAACATTCCATTTAAAATATTTTGCGATATTTCTGATTTCTCTATTTTTTCCTTCTGTAAGTAGCAATTCAAGTGTAAATCTTTCACCTTTAATTTTAATTAATTTAGCCGTAACTTCTCCGTATCTTATACCCTTAAATTTAATTCCATATTTCATATCTTTTAAATCTGAATTTTTAAAATCTCCCATAAAATCTACAAGATAGGCTCTCAATATTTTATTCTTAGGTAACTCATAAAATCTTGCGATTTCACCATTATTTGTTAATAACAAGAGGCCTTCACTTTTAAAATCTAATCTTCCGATAGAAATTAAATTTTTGTATCTTGGATCAAGAATGTCATATATTGTTTTTCTTCCTGAAGGATCGTTAGAAGTACATAAGCAATTTTTTGGTTTATAAAAAGAAAATATTTTAGGATTCGGTAATGAAATCTTTGTGCTTTCTACAATAACTTCGTCATTTTCATAAATCTGAGTTGAAAAATCTCTACATACCTCATTGTTTACAATTACAAATCCGTTTTCGATCAGAACATCTGATTTTCTTCTAGAGGCATACCCCGATGAGGAGATAAATTTAGATAGTCTCATTAATTTTTTCCAAAGTTATATTAAGTATTTTTTTAGAAATTACTTCAATTTCTTTAGATGCGTCAATTTTTATTACTCTGTTTTTATTTTTCTTCATAATTTCATTAAACCCATTTTTAACTTTTTCATGGAAATCGAAATCTTTGTTTTCAAATTTATCAATTTGTTCATTTTCTTCATTATTTCTTTTGAGAGTTCTTTCAATAGAATCTTTCACATCCATATCCAAAAGAAAAGTTAAATTGGGGGTTAAGTCAGATGTAGAAATTTTATTTAATTCTTCTATTAAATTAATATCTATTCCTCCGCCGTATCCTTGGTATGCAATTGATGAGTCAGTGTACCTGTCAGTTATAACTACTTTCCCTTTTTCAAGATTAGGTTTTATAACTTTACTTACTAACTCTGACCTAGAAGTCTGAAATAATAACAATTCTGTCATAATTTCAATTTCAGTATTTTCTTTAATTATATTTCTAATTTTTTCAGAAAAATTTGTACTTCCAGGCTCTCTGACAATAATTGAATTAATATTTGCTTTTTCTAGGCCATCTTTTAGTAATTTGGATTGAGTAGATTTTCCGGTACCATCAAAGCCTTCTATTGAAATAAAAAATGACATTTCTACCAAACTTTTTCTAGCACTACTCTTCTGTATTGACCTTCACCAACACTTACTGAATTAATACCTTCTTTAGATGCTGCTTTATGTTGCAATCTTCGTATAAAAGAGTTCTGAGCATTAAGTTCTATCCTATTTTCACCATCATGAAGTTTATTAACAGCAAATTTAAGTTCTTCTAAGGCTATGGTTACTTCTGTATTATGTGAAAATGCAGAATAATTTCCATTCCCATTTTCTTTATAAGTCTCTTTGATTTTTCCAGAAAATTTTTCAAGGAACTTTTTAACTTGTTCTTTAGAATTTCTTTTTAAGACATGAACAGGGATGCCTAAATTCAGAGCATTAGATAATGATTTAGGTTTCCTTGAATAATGAGATTTTGTTGTTACAAATATATTTGCCTTTGATTCGTCTGAAGTTAACTTTACGTCAGCATTTGTTTCTTTTATGAGTGTTTCTAGAGGTGATTTAGAAATTCCGAATGGATAAAGTATAGTAGTGGGCCTTGCGCTCTTATGTACATCTTTTATGATCTCAGGAAGTTTAACTTTTACTTCACCATCTTCAATCCATCTTTTTTCACCAGAAACTTTTCTACCACGGAGAATATCATCAATTCTTCTAGCAACATTTTTATGAACTGAAACTGTATTTCTATCAACTATTTCGACAACAATTGTAAAAGTCGGATCGTGCTTTCTTTCTAATATTGTTTTCTGAGTTTTTCTTTTTCTTGCCTCTAAATCCCCAAGGGTAACTGTCTGGGTGCCTCCCACTAAGTCGGATAGGGTAGGATTAGTTAATACATTCTCAAGGTTGTTTGCATGAGCCGTGGCAATTAATTGCACTCCTCTTTCAGCAATAGTTCTTGCAGCCAAAGATTCATGTTCTGTGCTCATTTCATCTATTATTATTACTTCTGGCATATGGTTTTCAACTGCCTCAATCATAACTTGGTGCTGCATCGAAGTTGAAGGTACTTGCATCCTTCTTGAATTACCGATTGCAGTGTGAGCAACATCTCCATCTCCAGCGATTTCATTGGAGGTATCTACTATGACAACTCTTTTATTGGCATTTACAGATAGAACCCTTGCCACTTCCCTAAGCATTGTTGTTTTTCCAACTCCAGGCTTACCTAAAAGGAGCACGCTTTCTCCGCTGAGAACTAAATCTTCAATATTTTTAATTGTTCCTTCTATTGCACGCCCAACCCTACATGTAATTCCCACTGGAGCCCCTTTTCTATTTCTAATTACTGAAATACGGTGCAAAGTTCTTTCAATCCCAGCTCTATTATCATCTCCAAATTCGCTAATTTTAGAGATTAAATATTGAATATCAATATGGGTTATATCGTCACCTGATATTAATTCTGTAGAGTTAGAAAATCTTACTTCAGGGAGCCTTCCTAAGTCTAAAATCACTTCTACTAAGTCATATTTTTTTTCTGATTTGTTTAAGTAATTTTGAACTCTTTCAGGAAGAACATTTATTAGAATATCTAAGTCCTCTTGAGGGAGATGATTTATTTTTTCATAATATTCTTTATTCATTAGGTTTAATTATATTATTTCCCATTTCAACAAAATGCTTGTGTATCCTTAAATCGTCAGTCAATTCAGGATGAAAAGTTGTTCCTAATATATTTTTATATTGAACTGCAACAGGAGAATTATCATTTGTAGTTGCAAGAATGTCTACATTTTTTCCAATTCCCATTATCTTTGGTGCTCTTATAAAAATTGCTTCAAATTCATTTTTGTCTTCAGAGAAATTAATTTTTTCTACAAAACTATCTATTTGCCTCCCATAAAAATTTCTTGATGTTTCTACATTCAATAATTCAAGTGGAAAAGGTTCTCCTTCAACAATTTTTTTTGAAATCAAAATCAGTCCTGCGCATGTTCCCCATAAAGGCATGCCGCTTTTTACTTTTGAAATTATCTCGTTATCTAATCTACTAATTTTAAGTAACTTTGAAATTGTTGTACTTTCTCCTCCAGGAATAACTAATGCGTCGCAATGGTTTAATTGAGAAACAGATCTAACTAATTGAGAATCTACATTTAGCCTATTGAAGCATACTTGATGTTCATGAAAATCGCCTTGTAAGGCAAGAATACCTATTTTCAAATTGTATTAAACTCCTCTATTTTCCAGCCTATCTTCTTTAGGAAGCGAAGAAATATTAATTCCAACCATAGCTTCTCCAATGTCTTCAGATACATTTGCAAGTACGTCCGGATCCTCGTAATGAGTAGTTGCCTGTACAATTGCTTTTGCTCTTTTTTCTGCATCACCAGATTTAAAAATTCCAGATCCTACAAAGACTCCATCAACTCCGATTTGCATCATCAAGGCTGCATCAGCTGGAGTGGCAATACCACCTGCAGCAAAATTAACAACAGGTAATCTGCCAATTTTTTTAATCTCAAGTAATAATTCGTATGGAGCGCCAAGATTTTTAGCCTCCGTCATGAGTTCTTCATTATCCAGCATTAATACTTTTTTGAGTTGGGTACTAACTGTTCTAGCATGATAAACAGCTTGCACTACGTCTCCAGTTCCAGCCTCTCCTTTAGTCCTTATCATTGCTGCGCCTTCACCAATTCTTCTTAGTGCTTCACCTAAATCAGTTGCTCCACATACAAATGGCATATTGAAATCCCATTTATTTATGTGAAAATTGTTGTCAGCAGGAGTTAAAACTTCTGATTCATCTGCATAATCAACTCCAAGATGCTGTAGTATTTGAGCTTCAGCAAGATGACCTATCCTGCACTTTGCCATGACAGGTATTGAAACAGATGAGATGATTTCTTTAATCATTTTAGGGTCAGACATTCTTGCAACTCCACCATCTTTTCTTATGTCAGCTGGAACTCTTTCGAGCGCCATAACAGCCACTGCTCCTGATTGTTCAGCTACTTTTGCTTCATCAGCATTAATAACATCCATAATCACTCCACCCTTTAACATTTGGGCAAGCCCACCTTTTAATCTCCAGCTGCCAGTTTCGACATTTGCTTTACCAGATGTACTATTTTCTAAATTTTTAAGTTCAGTCTTTTCTTTTGATGTCGCCATAATATAAATTTAATCCTTTATAATTTTTAAACTATTTACATTTTACAATAAAATTTAAAGTTTAGATGAAATTAAACTTACTAAATCATAAGTTCTGTTTGCATAGCCCCATTCATTGTCATACCATCCAACTACTTTAAACAATCCATTGTTAGTTTTAATTGTAGAAAGTGAATCAATAATAACACTATGAGAATTTCCTTTAAAATCTTGGGAGACTAAAGGTAATTTAGTAAATTGCATTATATTTTTTAAATGAGTTTCAGAAGCAATTTTTAATTCATTATTTATTTCATTAACGTCAATATCTTTTTCAATCGAAAATGTTAAATCTGTTACAGAAACAGACGCTGTAGGTACTCTGTATGCCATTCCATCAATTTTCCCTGATAGTTCTGGGATAACATTTACAACTGCTTTTGCAGCTCCAGTTGTAGTTGGTATAATATTTTCTGATGCTGTCCTTGCTCTTCTTAAATCCGAATGAGGTTGATCTAATACGCTTTGATCATTAGTAAAAGAATGAATTGTAGACATTAAAGCGTTTTTAATTACAAAGTTATCATTTATAACCTTAACCATGGGAGCAACGCAATTTGTTGTGCATGATGCATTTGATATTATGTGATGATTTTTAGGGTCATATGTTTTTTCATTAACTCCTAAAACTATTGTTATGTCT